>CAJTZQ010000128.1 GCA_910583795.1 uncultured Muribaculaceae bacterium | reverse complement strand
GTGCATTTCTCAATTAGAATCTGGCGCACTTCTCGATTAAATTTTACACTCATATCGCGTCCGCAGATCAAACAGGCTTATCTTTTCTCCATTTTTACAGGGTTAATCGCATACGACATTGTAAATCTGAAATGGAAAGACCTGAAGACTTCCCCGGATGGAAAGTTATCTGTATGGTGCAGCTCCCGTAAGATATTCATTCCCCTTTCGTCTAATGCTTTACGATGGCTACCTGATACTACCAACCACCGGGGGTTGATTTTCAAAGGATTGCCGAAAGATACGGAAATAAACAATATATTGAAACTATGGCAGAGGAAAGCCGGGATTGAGAAACGCTTGAATTTTTCTCTGGCGAGAAACACATTCGCGTTCCTAATACTTTCCACCGGGGCTGAGGTTGCCACCTTCTGTTCCCTTATGGGTATTTCGTCAAAAACGGCGAAATCCTATCTCGTCATGGTTGACCACCAACCTGCATCAATGGATGAAAAACTGAAATGTCTGCAACTTGATTAAATCCCCCTTATTATGGCACGACCCAAGAAATCAGTAAAGGCTAAGGAGCCTGTAAGAATCCGCTTCAAGGAATTGAAGAACGGCAACAAGTCAATCTATCTTGATATATACCGCGACGGCAAACGCACATACGAGTTTCTAAAACTCTACATCGTGCCTGAACTTGATCCTGCAAGCCGGGCATTGAACGAGCATAATCTCGCACTTGCCAACAAGGTGAAGGCTGACCGCATCATACAGCTAACCAACAATGAGAAAGGCGTTACAAACTCAATGCTTCACTCACGGTTGAAACTGATTGACCTTATCAATATGTATGAGCAATGGATTAAGGACAACGGCAAGAGTATGGGTCCGTCGGGACTGGCAAGCCTGAGGAAAGCAGTGACGCAGTTCCGTGGGGATGGCGTGACCTTAAAGCAGATTGATAAGACCTACTGCATCGAGTTTATCAACTATCTCCGGAATGACTATAAGTCTCGGATGAAAAGACCGCTTTCCACCAACAGCATAGCGTCATATTCCGCTGCTCTGAGCGCAACTTTCAACTGGGCTGTGCGACATGATTATATCAAGGAGAACCCTTTTGACAAACTTTCCTCCAACGACCGCGTGTATCATGTCGAGAGTCAGCGCGACTATCTGGAGATTGACGAGCTGAAACGCTTGATCGCCACTGAGTGCCCCACACGTCAGTCCGTCAAACAGGCATTTCTGTTTTCCTGTTACTGCGGACTCCGTACAAGCGACATCCGTGCACTCCGATGGGGACAGATCCATAAAGACGGCGACCAGTGGCGCGTGTCGGTTGTGATGAAGAAAACCGCCACACCGATTTATCTCCCCCTTTCGTCACAGGCTATGAAATGGCTGCCGGAGCGTGGCGATGCTTCAGATGATGACAAGGTTTTCAGTCTGCCTACGACAAGCCGTGTCAGCATTATTCTCGGCAACTGGGCGAAAGCCGCTAATGTGAAGAAAGAAATCACATTCCACGTGAGCAGACATACATTCGCCACCCTTATGTTGACACTTGATGTAGACCTTTACACGACAAGCAAGCTATTAGGACACAAGAATATAGCCACAACGCAAATCTACGCAAAAATCATCGACCAAAAGAAAGATGATGCTGTAAATCGTGTGGACGAGATTTTCAAATAATTGAAAGCGATTTTTACCCATTTTGAATTGCCGCTATATTGTTAATTTGTTTTTACAAATATTCTCAGCGTTATGAAATAAACCGCAGATCAGCGTGAGATATTCGGGTAGATAACCGTCATTGCTCCATAGCAATGGGAAGCCAAATAGCTCTGATGCAGTCTTTCCGAGATCGAAGCCGTATGATTCAAGAGAAGGTCTCACCAATTCAGGATGCCGGCACGGTTGATTCTCAAGCCTTGAACAAGTACCTTCGGGACAATAAAGGCAGCTTCCGGCGTAAGCAAATGCCTTTCCTCTGTAAGTGATTTCCATATCCCGCAATTTCTTTTCGATACGTAGTCGTTCCGGGCGAAAGAATCGGTTTACTTCCGAGAAAGGGATTTTCTTTTCATCGGGAATAATCTTGGTGGCTACTAAAAACAGATTGGCGTATTGACGCAGTTCCGCCATCGTATCATGCGAAAACGGAGGACAGACCCACACCTTACCATAATTCCG
>CAJTZQ010000127.1 GCA_910583795.1 uncultured Muribaculaceae bacterium | reverse complement strand
GGGTTTGTTATGCCCTATAACATTTTTTCAAAATCAAATTTAAACAGTTTCTTAGTTTCATGATTTTTTACTAACTTTGCAACATAAATGAATTCCGCAATATTTAAAATAGAGTTTGACCGTCTGTACTTGCCCCTATGCATGTATTCACTTCGTATTCTTAATATAAGAGAAGAAGCGGAAGATATTGTGCAGCAATGTTTTGTCTCAATATGGCAAATATTGAGCAACGGCGAGGAAATTAGCAGCTTAAAGGGGTATCTATATCGGTCGGTACGCAACAGAAGTTTAAAACGAAGCCATGAATTGAATTCGGAATTAACGGAATGTATCGATAATATATCTGATAATGTGTCGGAAGAGGATATTGACACGTCTGAAAGGGATGCCAAATTATGGAAAGCAATTGATAATTTGCCGGAAAAATGCCGTGAAATATTTCTTCTGAGCAAAAGGGATGGTCTTTCTCATAAAGAAATAGCTTCAAAAATGAATATTTCTGTGAAAACGGTTGAAAACCAAATGACAAAAGCTTTTTCCCGTTTAAGAGAATCATTGGATAATAGGGCAGGAAAGGTATTTTTCCTTCCATTTTTATAATTTTTCAGTTTTTCTTGAAAAAAGATTGTCCCGGAGTAGGGGATTTCAAATGTTTCTCGGTCTTTATTTAAAACATTCTTTCTTCTATGAATACAAATGATGACAAATTTCAAGAAAGTTTAAAGTTCGTTGCAACTCATTATGAACATGGGGCATTCTCTTCAGGCAACGCATGGAGAAAATTGATGTGCGGTAATAGGTTTGACTGGAAACGAAAAATTGCAGCCGCGGCTGTTGTGTGTGTGGTATTAGCGGCTTCAGCATTTTTATACACTACATTAAAACCTATCGATGATAAACCTCAGAAAGTTGAAAATTCAAAAGTCGAAAAGATCACACCGGATTTACAGAACCCCATCTCTACTGCAAGGCTTGAGTTTACAGATGCACCATTAGATGAAGTCGTGAAATGTATTGAAGATACCTATGGAGTAAAGATTTCAGGAATACCTGAGGAAAAGATCAAACTCACATTAAGTTATGAAGGAACTGCGGATGACATTGTAGAGACAATCAACGATACACTTCAAATAAATCTCGTGATAGAAAAAGAAGACACAAAACTGTCAACGGATAAATAAACTTTTGAAGTTGTTTCGACTTTTTTCTTTTCCAAGATTTCGTCAGATTTTCGAGTCGATTTTGAAATTTGAAGAGGGGGTTTAGCGTGCCAAACGACCGATGAAAGGATCAAAAGCGACCGAAAAGATGGCGGAAGATTGGAAAAGAGGTCTTTTTAACGTAAAAAGCCATAAGAAAATCAATCTCCGTAAAAAAGTAGAAACAACTTCTTTGTCTATTTCTGTGTAATCACTATTGCTTAAACTATTTTCAATACGGTGCAAGTGCGGTCAACCATAAGTTGGTCGCACTTGTTTACATTTAAAATAAAGATATTAAAATCATGATTCCGCTATGGCAAGACCTTTCACATTTGACCGCGTTATACGCATGTTGATTGCATTGGGAATCACAGCCGGTGCAATATGGCTTACTGGCGTGCTGAAAAACGTGCTCCTACCGTTTTGCCTCGCCTGCCTTCTCTCATATATTATGGAACCGTTCGTTGAATTTAATCAACGTTTACTCCATCGCAAAGGGAGAGTGCTGCCTGTGTTTGTCACACTCTTTGATGTCGCGCTTATAGTGGCACTCGTTTTTTATTTCATCACACCTATTGTAACTGACGAAATCAATGAAATGGTTAAAATGGTTAAAGATTACTCTGCGAAATCTGTAACAATCCCATTTATTCCTGAAAACATCACTAACGCGATTGAGAAGAAATATAATATCTCAGAGCTTATCGCGCAACTTGAAAGTGGTAAAAATTCAATACTTCTCGACAGGGGAGAGACGTTGGTAACATCTACTGTTGAGCTTTTGATGCACTCGCTGGAATGGTTACTTACGTTTGTATATGTTATATTCATACTGATAGATTACGACAGACTCGGAGCGGGTTTTGAACTATTGATACCAGATAAATATAAACCTGCGGTATTGCAGATCGCTAACGATATAAAAGATAGCATGAACAGATATTTCAGAAGCCAGCTTCTTATTGCTGCGTGTGCTGCGGTTTTCTATTGTATAGGATTTTCAATAGTGGGATTGCCAATGGCAATAGTGATGGGGGTGATAGTCGGTATTTTATACATGATTCCATATTTCCAATATATCACGGTTATTCCCGTGGTTATAATCTGTTTCATCACTTCTCTTGATGGTTCGGTTGATTTTTGGGCGATGATTGGTAAGTGCGGACTTGTATATGTGATAAGTCAATGCATTTGCGATTATGTGCTCACTCCGAAGATTATGGGAAAGTCGATGGGGTTGAATCCGGCAATAATTCTTCTATCTCTTTCAGTCTGGGGGACACTGCTTGGAATTATCGGTATGATAATAGCATTGCCGCTCACCACTTTGCTGCTTTCTTATTACAAAAAGGTAATAATCGACCATAAACCATTGTCCGCACCGACTGCCTTGTAGAAAGTCTTGCTTAATAATTAGGGTGTTCAGTTTGATATTCCAAAATTAACTCGCATTTTTGAGAGTCCTGGAG
>CAJTZQ010000126.1 GCA_910583795.1 uncultured Muribaculaceae bacterium | reverse complement strand
GAGCAATTAACCTACGCTCATTTCCAATAAATTACACTCTTTTCGTAACTTCATACGGCAAAATTACATAATAGTCAGTTCACACATCATACCCGAAAAATGGTTTTTCATACCACTTTTCCTTACAAAGCAGATTTTATTGAGTTGACAACGCGCATAATCTCTGCGTCTCCCACGTATGGACCTGCCGGGATACAAAGCCCCCGGTTGAAAAGACCTTCACTGATCCCGTTGATGTATGCCGGACACCCTGAAAACACTGGCTGGAGATGCATCGGTTTCCATAGATGGCGCGTCTCGATATTATCTTTTTCCAACATTCTTCGCATCGCCTCAGGAGCACCGCAGCCGTCGTCACCTTTCACTTTAACCCCGTCATTGAATGTTATGGCACACAGCCAGAAATTGCTGTCGAATTCCGGTCCCGGATTCTCATGCAACTCAACACCAGGAATATCGGCAAGCAGCTCCCGGTATCTGCTCTGCACATACCGGTGGTGGGCGAGATGCTCATCCACTATAGTCATCTGCCCGCGACCGATACCGGCTGAGATATTGCTGAGCCGATAGTTATAGCCTATACGTTCATGCTGATACCATGGATATGGTTCGCGCGATTGCGTGGCATAGCTGGTCACTAATTTTGCAGTCCCTTCGTCAGGACATATCAATGCTCCCCCTCCTGAGGTGGTGATCATCTTGTTGCCGTTGAAAGAAAGTGCGCCATAACGTCCGAAAGTGCCGCAATACTGACCTTTGTAACGGCTCCCGAACGCCTCTGCCGAATCTTCAAGCACAGGTATCTCCCATTTGGCGGCGACTTCCAGTATCTCGTCTATTTTTGCAGGCATCCCGTAAAGATAGACCGGAATAATGGCTTTCGGTTTTTTCCCGGTTTTTGCAATCCTGTCGGCTATTGCCTCGTCAAGCAAAGATGGATCCATGTTCCATGTGTCAGGCTCGGAATCTACAAAGACAGGGGTCGCACCGACGTATGTCACAGGATTTGCGGATGCGCTGAAAGTGAAACTCTGCACCATCACCTCGTCACCGTGTCCCACACCTAAGGCAACAAGACCCAAATGTATTGCGGCTGTCCCGGCGGAAAGTGCCACAATCCTCTTCTGCGCAAACAGAGTCGGGTCGTGACTGATCTTAAGATCAGGAGCCTGCACGGTTGTTGTCTCCTCTTTCGCATCTGTCTCTCCGGAAATAAAAAAATGCTCAAGGTCTTTCTCAAAGCCGTTTACATTCGGTCCGAGAGGCAATACCCAGTTCTCCGCAAAAGCCTCATTTATGAAATCCATCTCCTTGCCGCTCATGTGGCAAAGACAAAGCAATATTCGCTCGTTCATACTTTATTTAGTCAGTAAAAAAGATTCCACCCTTCCCTTTTCATAACTTTTAAGTTACAAAAGTAGCAACTCAGAAGAATATATGCAAAACATCTTCAATAAATTGAAAAATTACTCATCTTCGTTGTTATTCAAGACGCAATCTTGTTATTTTCAAAAGGTCTTCACTGTCATCGCTATTGTTGAAGATATTGTCTTCGAAAAGGATGATTGCGTTGTCAGCGACTTTCCACCCCATATAAGGATCAAACTTATTCTCCTCCAACTGCCACTCTCCTACCTTATTAAAGTTATCGTCAAACACTTTCATACAAAGTCGCCTTGAATACATACCTTTTTCAATGTCATTTGAATATTCTTCAAGTGAAGGGGTCAGATAAAACTGCACGTACACTCCCATGTCTTTCATGTATTCAACCGGGAAATAATGAGGATTGACAACGCCGTGACGGGATATGCCATCCGGATCTTCGTCCACACATTTATCTGCATGCCCGGCTGCATATTTGGAATGATCTTCTATCGTTTGGACATTACCTGTAGATCTGTCTTTCACGGTAAATTTGGATTCGTATGGGAAAGACGCTATCACCAGACTGTCAGTCACCGTGACATTGGGATACCTCATGAATCCATATTCTTTAGGTGCACCCAGCTCAATCAATGGCATACTGTTTTCAATAGAATCGCTTGCAAAATTATATGTTACGACAGAAACTGCCCCATTTTCCACAACCGCATAGCTGACAGCACCTTTATCAGGCTTTATCAGTATATTTGAGGCACTTGACCGCGCATTCTTCTCAAGAAGTGCATATTCAGCTGATGGAAGTTCATACGAATTTTTGATATTCCCGACAAGTGATACCTCATAAAGTTTGATACCGTCAAAAATAGCGAACGTGCTGTCTGTCCATTGTTCAATCAATGATATTCTCCCTGGAATTGCGTCTGCACCCTCCCGATTCAACACAATTGAACCTATCGGTTTACCTGATTCAAGATCATAACGGTCTATGGAATTTGTACGATAGTTATATCCACTGACAATATCCCCGTCTACATTCACAAAAATATAAGACGGCAAACTCCCCTCAATCGAAGAAGCGTCAATTCTGATACTGTCACACACAATCTCCAACCCACCGTTATCGTCAGTCGACCCATTCCTTCCGCACCCCATTAAAATCTGTGTGGCAACCCACATTGCCAACACAACAAAAAAATTGAATTTTTTCATGACATTTCCCAATTTTATATTAACCCCAAACTAAACCCAATCCCTAAACTTAAATGACCCGTGCCATCTGCCTTGTTCTCGGCATCGCACCTGCCGCAATGCTTGGTCTCTGAATAAGCCGGAGTCTCCGCAACCAATAGCAGATATGCCTTTAAATAGGCATCCCGGCAAAAATCCTCAAATCTCTGAACAATAGTTCGTTAAAAAAATAATTCATAGGCTAAGCGGCATCTACCGCCAAGC
>CAJTZQ010000125.1 GCA_910583795.1 uncultured Muribaculaceae bacterium | reverse complement strand
AAATCCTTGATTACTAATATCTGAATTTTCCTCTCTGTTCTATTTTATTTCATTTTCGATAAAATTATCCATTATAAACATTCAAAATTCAACATTCACTCTGTTCTACTTTTTTGATTTTTATGTAACAACGTCGCAAGCTTATTGATTTTCTTTATAATTTTTGTGAGAATGGAGCTTAAACCATTTTAAACAATAGCAGTCATAAAAATTGGTTAACTCATTTTCCGGGTAAAACGAAGTAGAATTACGATGTTATTATGAACTTAAAATTTCTGATGCCTGTGTGTGCAGGCATGATCTCTTTTGCGGCATTTGCTGATGGCGACATCACCGGCAAAGTCATTAATAAAGATAGCGGAGAACCGATGGACTTTGTTACAGTGCAACTTATTAATGCCATAAACAATAAACCTTTGCCTATTGGTACGAATACCGATGAACGCGGCTCCTTCATATTAAAAGGAGTGAAAGACGGCAAATACATAGTCAAGGTCTCCAACGTAGGGAGTATTGATCAGGAGCGTGAAATAGAGGTGAAAGGCGGCGCGATAGATATCGGCACTCTCCGTCTCGCAGACGACACCAAACTCCTTCAGGAAGTTGTAGTTGAAGGAATCAGAAGCCAGATGCGTTTCGAACTTGACAAAAAAGTGTTTACAGTCGACGCCAACGTCACAGCCGCAGGGCAGTCAGCCTCCGAATTGCTTGAATCCATTCCTTCCGTAGAGGTGGATCAGGACGGTGAAGTGTCGCTGCGAGGCAACTCCTCTGTCACTATCTGGATCAACGGAAAAGAGTCCGGGCTGACAGCCGACAACCGAGCCCAAATTCTCGAACAGATACCGGCAGAAACAATTGAAAGCATCGAAGTTATCACAAATCCTTCAGCAAAATACAGTCCCGAAGGTACGGCAGGTATCATCAATATCGTCCTTAAGAAGGACCGTCGCGCCGGTTATTACGGAAGTGCAGAACTTAGTGGTAATTCCCAGGGAGGCGGCAACGCCGGAGTAAATGTGAATTTCAACAGCAGTAAAGTAGATGCATTCGCCGGTGTAGGATTCAGAATGCGCCGCCACAAAGGAGGATCGCTCATGAACCGCGATTTCGACGACGGTTATTTCACAAATTCAGAGGGAGAAAGTCCCTCGCGCGGCAACGGACTATTCTTCCGCCTTGGTGCCACATACCATATCACAGACAAAGATGACGTGGCAGCAAACGGATTTGCCATGTTCGGGCATAACCGAGGACATTCCACTACAAATTATACTTCAAACGTGCCGGGCAATTGGCTCACAAACCTTGACAAATCAAGCAATCGCGGCGACCACCGCGGAGCACATGCCGAAGTGAGCTACACTCATAAATGGAGAGATAACCATCTGCTCGACATCACAGGATCCTACAACAACTGGAGCGGTCCAAACTGGAGGTCGTATCTACAGGATATAACTTATCCCGACCGCGAAGACCTGATATACCAGGAACAGAACATGGATATGAGCAACCGGTCGTTTGAAGTGAAGGTGGACTATACCAACCAATTCAACGAATGGATGAAACTTGAAGCGGGCTACAACGGCAACTACGGCAAAGAAAACACCCCTACAGACACTTATACCGGCACATCACCATCCGACATGACTCAGGATGAGGCTCTCTACAACCGTTTTATCTACAAAAATAATATCTCGGCATTTTATGCCACCCTTGGTGGGAAGGTGAAAAATTTCAGTTTTTCAGCCGGACTACGTGCCGAGACATGGCAAATACGCACACGTTCATTGGGATTCGGACAGTCTGAAAATGATGTGGAAGAATTCAAGAAAAACAATTTCGCTCTTTTCCCCTCGGCGTTCTTATCATGGTCGTTGCCCCACGACAATGAAATGCAGATAAATTATACGCGCCGTCTGCGACGTCCATGGGGAGGGATGCTGAATTCTTTCCACGATATTTCCGACCCTACCAATATATCTTATGGTAACCCTGAACTACAGCCGATGTATTCAAACGCATTCGAACTGAACTATATAAAAAGCTGGACCTACCATATGGTCAGTCTGTCTGCATATATGCGCACCTCCACCAACATGATGAACCGCATCAGTTATCTTGATGGCGACGTTATGTACACTACCTGGGCTAATGTGGCAGATCAGGTAAACTCCGGTTGCGAGATCGTAATGAAAAACTCTCTTTTCAAAAGCCGTCTCGATCTGACAACCACAGTGAATCTATACAACAATCACATCAGTGCCTGGAACTATGATTTCAAAGCTGAAAGTGGCAACATTATCCCGCTTAGTGGCGAGAAACAGAATAGTTTCGCATGGGACGCACGCATGATGGCAAACGTTCGCCTCCCTTGGTCGCTATCTCTACAAGCCACCGGGAATTATAACTCGAAAATGCTTTCCGCACAGGGTTCAAGGCAAGGAGGCTGGAGCGTTGATCTCGGCGTAAGAAGAGTGTTCGGTGCATGGTCTTTCTCTTTAAACTGCCGCGACCTTTTCGATTCGCGCAGATTCAAGAGCACCACCAACGGTCCGGACTATACCCAATACAACGAGCGTTGGAGAAACGGACGCACCGTGCGCCTCACAATCAAGTATTCTTTCGGAAACATGAAAGGGAAAAACAACCGCAATGACGGAGAACCCATGGATTCGAGCGGGTACGGTGGAGACATGGGAGGTGAGATGTAATCATCAAAAAAGCAATAAAAAAACTGACGTGTTTTGTCAACATGTCAGTTTTTTATTGCACTTTCAAGAAATCTCAGAAATTGTTTAAATTTATTTGCCGAAGGAATTGAGAGGAGTTGTCGAGCAGATTTTTGATATTTATGATGAAGTTATGGGGTTCCATAATGACTGAATAAATATCATAAAGATGCCGACAAAGACCTCTATGACAAGACAAAATAAATTTTAAACAGTTTCTTAGAGATTAAAATAATAAGTTCCTGTAGAAAGGTTTGTATAAAAGTCGTAGGTCTGTCCCCGCAAATAGAAATTGGTGTTGTATGCCGGCACACTCAATCCTTTCGTCCATGTGTCGGTCCAGGGATTATAGGCGGAAAGGACCGTCACATCATAGTCGGCACCATTGAACACATATGCCACATGCAGCGGAATGGTACGCCATATTCCACGGGCATCATATCCACACGCAATCACTGTTGTGGTTCCTTGATTTGTCCAGGAGGGAGAATTGACCACTATGGTCGGGGAACTCGACCAACCCGGTCCCCACGGACTTCCCCATGCCGGACCGGGAGGAGGACCGGGATTACCAATCATGCCCGGACCGGGCCCCATCATGCCGGGACCGCCCCATCCTCCTCCTATCGGAGCAGGGTTGTAGCTGCCACCGGATCCCGGAGCCGGCAAGCTATTCTGCGAAAAAGCTCCGAGAGTGCCGATTATTGCCATCGCCACTCCTGCCAGAATACGCAACCATCCACGCCTTATGTCTGTATAAATTGGTTTCATAATATTATCCTTTATCAATAGTTCGTTAAAAAAATAATTCATAGGCTAAGCGGCATCTGCCGCCAAGC
>CAJTZQ010000124.1 GCA_910583795.1 uncultured Muribaculaceae bacterium | reverse complement strand
TGCGGACAAACGTGTTGTTCAGGTTGTTGCCGAAATATACAGGCTTGTTGGCTGAAACGGGAATGTGGAAAGCGAGAACCGGTTTGCCGTCAAAGTCAAGGAGCTGCGCGGTGGCAAGTATCGGCACGTTGAACTTCGAGACTGAACGCAGGGTGCTGATTATGTCCTGTTCCATCTTTTCCGCTTTCTCAATGCCTGTAATCTCGTATGTTGACACACTCTTGACCTTAGTTTCGCTGACACCCAGAATTACCCAGCCTCCAGCTGTATTGGAAAACGCACTGACGGTCTCCCACATGGATTTTGGGATACCGCCGGACGCTTCCTTTACCTCGAAGTCATCCCATTCTATATCTTTGAGCCTGTCGAGCAGTTCCTCTTTTGTCATATCATCTTTGTTTAGAGTGCAAAAATACAAAATTTTCTATAATAATCCGCTGGCTCCCAAAGATTACGATTAACTTTGCGATTGGAATTAGTATTTTATCGTTCTGCATCATAGTTTTGTAAGATTATGATGGCTTATAAGCGTGAAAAAATAGTTCCAATTATAACTACAAAAAAATACGGTGACCAGATTCTCAACTATTTTAATATGAAATTTAGTTTCGCAAGTTCGAATTACAAAACTTAAATTAGCAATTATTTCAATTACCTCAAAACTTTAATTCCTAATTTTATTTTTCTTGGATGTTGTTTGTGGAATCTGAAAAAATATGTATTTTTGCTTTTGATATTTGAATTATGATTGCATTATATAATAAAGATTGCATGACATACTAAATATTGAATCAATGACAACAAAATACAGACATATATTGGCAGCTGTCGTGCTTGTTTTGGCATTGAGTGCCCCGTTTGTTTATTGTTTAGGTTTGGTGATGGGATGGAACTTGTGGGATGGATTTTCATTCAAATATTGGTGTATACTCACAATTATAGGTAGCCTGATCGCACGCTCTTTATACAAAGGAAAATTTATTATATAAAGTTTCTATTATTACAGGTTATTACCGGCAATAATGAGTAGAAGGTATATTCTTTAGTGACAATTGAAATATTTGCCAATATCGTTTCCTCTCTAAGTTAAATTGATTGATCGTTTTTTACCATTGCCAAAATCCCAAGAGGCATCCGTTTTTTATTGGCGAGGATCCCTTTGTTTGTCCTTATTCAAGATTATTGATTAACTTTGCAGTGTGGTTTAGGATTGGGAATTAATGAAGTCGTTTACGTAACTCCATAGACTTAAGGACTGTTTCTACTCTTTCCCTGATCAAAACAATTAAAAACTGACTATATCGATCAAGACATACAACTGACTATATTGATCAAGATAATTAAAAACTGACTATAATGGCAAAGAAATTGAATACCGGCACCGTATGTGTGCAAGGCGGATGGAAACCCGGCAACGGGGAGGCTCGTGTGCTCCCTATCTATCAAAGCACAACATTTAAATATTCCACTTCCGAACAGATGGCGCGTCTGTTCGACCTTGAAGAGAACGGATATTTTTATACCCGTCTCGCAAACCCCACCAACGATGCCGTCGCAGCGAAAATCGCTGAACTTGAAGGGGGCGTGGCAGCTATCCTCACATCTTCAGGTCAGGCTGCCAATTTCTATGCTGTGTTCAACCTATGCGAAAGCGGCGACCATTTCGTATGTTCGTCTGCTATCTATGGTGGAACATTCAATCTTTTTGCCGTAACAATGAAAAAGATGGGGATTGAATGCACTTTCATCGCTCCGGATGCTTCTGAAGAGGAGATTGCTGCGGCATTTCGTCCGAATACGAAACTCTTGTTTGGTGAAACGATATCCAATCCCAGCAACGACATCCTTGATATCAAGAAATTTGCCAAGGTGGCACACGCCCACGGAGTGCCGTTGATTGTAGACAATACTTTCCCGACTCCTGTCAACTGCCGTCCATTCGAATGGGGCGCTGATATCGTGACACATTCCACTACAAAATATATGGACGGACATGCCACGAGCGTAGGCGGAGTGATTGTTGACAGCGGAAATTTCGATTGGGAGGCTCATGCCGAGAAATTCCCGGGTCTTACAACTCCGGATGAATCATATCACGGACTGACGTATACCAAAGCTTTTGGGAAAGCCGCCTTTATCACCAAGGCGACCGCCCAGCTTATGAGAGATCTCGGTTCGATACCTTCTCCCCACAATTCATTCCTTCTCAACATCGGGCTTGAAACCCTTCATCTCCGTGTGCCCCGTCATTGCGAAAACGCCCTCAAGGTGGCTCAATGGCTGGAGAAGCATCCCAAGGTAGGTTGGGTGAACTATGCCGGGCTGGAAGGTAATAAATATTATGAACTCGCAAAGAAGCAGATGCCGAACGGAACTTGCGGCGTGATCTCTTTCGGGTTGAAGGGGACTCGCGAGGATGCCATAGAATTTATGGATAAGCTTAAATTCATAGCTATTGTCACTCACGTGGCGGATGCACGCACTTGCGTTCTCCATCCGGCAAGCCATACCCACCGTCAGCTCTCCGACGAACAGCTTCGCGACGCCGGGGTTGCCCCAGACCTTATCCGTCTTTCAGTGGGCATAGAGGATGTAGACGATATAATCAATGATCTTGAACAAGCCCTTGAAGCTTGACATTGCTTAAGAATGGAGTGGATACGGTCCATATTGTTTGAGGAGACACCGATACAGGCGGTGATAATCATTGCGGTTATCATCGCCGTTGGTCTCGGACTCGGCAAGATAAAGGTGAAAGGTATATCCCTGGGTGTGACCTGGGTCTTTTTCGCCGGAATTTTCGCCGGTCATATAGGTTTGTCGATCAATCATGACATGCTGCTTTTCGCTCAGAATTTCGGACTCGTATTGTTTGTCTATGAACTGGGTCTTCAGGTGGGTCCCGGTTTTTTCAGTTCGTTTAAGAAGGGTGGGGTAAAACTCAATCTTCTGGGACTCGGAGTGGTGGTTCTGGGCACTTCCATGGCGTTGGCGATGAGCTATGGTTTCGGTCTCCCTATGGCTGATATGGTAGGTGTGCTTTGTGGCGCCACTACCAATACGCCTGCTCTCGCCGCTGCGCAGCAAAGTCTTCAGCAGCTGGGGTTGCCTGTGAGTGCCACGGCATTAAGCTGTGCCGTGACTTATCCTTTGGGCGTGGTTGGAGTTATTCTCGGAATGATATTCCTCCGGAAGTGGGTGGCTCGTCCTTCCGATCTTGCCGTGCCTTCACACGACGATATCAATAAGACTCATATCGACGCATTTAAGGTGGTCAATCCCGCACTTTTCAACAAGACGATTAAAGAAGCGGCATCTCTTGTCGGTGTCCGGTTTGTTATCTCACGGCTTTGGCGTGACGGCAAGGTGACTATCCCTACGTCGGAACTCGAACTTAAGGAAAACGACCGTGTGCTTGTGGCGACCACCGAAAAGGATGTGCCGGTTGTCACCATGCTTTTCGGAGAGCATGAAAATGAAGACTGGAATAACGAGGAGATTGACTGGAATGCCATCGACAGCCAGCTGGAATCCCGCCATATCACTGTCACCCGTCCTGAAATCAACGGAAAGAAGTTGGGATCTTTACGCTTGCGCAATAGTTATGGCATAAACATAAGCCGCGTCAGCAGAAGCGGTGTGCAGCTTCTTGCGAATCCGGGTCTGGTGCTTCAGCTTGGCGACAGGTTGACTGTAGTTGGAGAGGCAAAATCGCTCGACAATGTTGCAAAAGTGTTGGGCAATCAGTCGGCATCGCTCAACGATCCGAATATGGCTGTTATATTTATCGGTATTCTTGTCGGTTTGCTGTTAGGTTCGATCCCTATTTTCATGCCGGGAATGAGTGCTCCGGTCAAACTCGGTCTTGCCGGCGGTCCTATAGTGGCGGGTATCGTTATCGGGCGTTATGGCCCGGCGTGGCACATGATCACCTATACCACACGTTCCGCCAACCTTATGTTGCGTGGGATCGGGCTGTCGCTCTATCTTTCCTGTCTTGGATTGGAAGCCGGAGGTAGTTTTTTTGAGACTCTGATGCAGGGCGACGGTTTGCTTTGGGTAGGACTAGGTTTTGTTATCACAGTGGTTCCGGTGCTGATAATGGGTATAGTCTGCCTGCGTGCAGGACGCCTTGATTTCGGCAGCAGTTGTGGTGTGCTTTGTGGTTCGATGGCAAATCCTATGGCATTGACCTATGCATCCGACAATATCAAGGGCGACGATGCCGCCGTCGCATATGCCACT
The DNA here is from genome assembly GCA_910583795.1 of uncultured Muribaculaceae bacterium. Lineage (GTDB taxonomy): Bacteria > Bacteroidota > Bacteroidia > Bacteroidales > Muribaculaceae > Lepagella. The sequence continues at coordinate 130 of CAJTZQ010000124.1, read as the reverse complement.
GTCTATCCTCTCGGCATGTTTATACGAGTGGTGATAGCTCAGCTCATAATACTTCTGACGTTATAATATGTCTTTCCGGAATAACTTGATTCCCGGCGTTTAAACAGCGGATATTATAAAATCCCTTTAA
>CAJTZQ010000123.1 GCA_910583795.1 uncultured Muribaculaceae bacterium | reverse complement strand
ATAAATATCATAAAGATGCCGACAAAGACCTCTATGACAAGACAAAATAAATTTAAAAAAAATTCTTAATAGTATGGCGCAAAATCAATCAATTTATTTCTCAAAAAGACCAAAACAAATCTTTTAAGTTATTTGTTAAAAAGATATAACATCTAATGAACTTAAAACAAATCATGAAATACATGGACTCAATTATTAACAACAGTAAAATTCTTCTTAACAAAATGTGCTATGGGTGTAAATACACCTATAAAGAGTTGTTGAGAATCTGTAATTTCACTGAATCTCAGCTATGTTTCGCTATCCTATGCCTTTTGCGCGATGGCAAAATCAGCCAATATCGTGAAAAAGAAGTGGTTTATGAATTAATTCCGGTAAGATAACGAAAAACTCCTCAACTTTGGCATTTGAAAGTTGAGGAGTTTTTAATTTAAAAGATTGAGCCTGACGTTAGACTTGATTTACCCCTACCACGGCAATTGACCGATAATATCGATGAGTGGGTTATTTGGGTAGCCCGGCAGATGAAACAATAGTATTGCTGCCTGGTTGAAGATCATAGGCCTTACCGGGAATCTTAAATATTCCTTTTGTTCCTTCAGGAAGATTGATTTCATAAACAACTTCATCATTCACTACCTTCCAACTGCTGCAGACTTTACCTCTCGGAGTCTCAAGCCACCCCTTTGCAAACTTAATATTGCCGGATCTATCAACTTCCGGCATCATTTCTATATTACCGTCCCTATTGATATTTATTCCTAATGAACGGGTCAACATCCAATTGCCGACAGCACCAAAAGAATAATGATTGAAAGAATTCATACTATTATTCTTGCCGAAACCATCTTTATGGGTATATGAATTAAGTCTTTCCCACACTGTGGTGGCACCTTGAGTCACAGGATATAGCCATGATGGATAATTTACGGAAGTGAGCAATCTATATGCCATATCCGAATTGCCAGTTTTTGAAAGGGCATCCATAATCCATGCTGTACCTATAAATCCGGTCATGAGTGAATATGGCGGACATACAGTGCCGTCATCAGCAATATTCTCTCTTGATACAGTATTTAGGAAATTGCTTACAAATTTTTTATTGTCATATATCCCGAAAGCTATCGGAAGTGCATACGACACCTGTGTATCGATGACATCCCCTTCCTTATTCTTATCAAACGCTGACCAAATTGTCTTTTCCGATGAATGATCAATATAAGTCTTTTTGAAAAACTCTATACGTTTGTGGCGTAAGTTGTCATATTTTGAAGCATCTTCATCAAATCCCAACAATGTCGCCACTTCTCTCATAATTTCAAGATCATAGATGAAATAACATTCCCAAAGTAAAGATTTGTCAGTCTTGTCATACTCCGGACTCAACCAATCCGCAAGGTCACCCCAAGCCATGTTCTGTACTATAATTACTGTTTCCGGTTCTATTGTCTCAGAAAGAATATAATCAATATACCTCTTCATTGCAGGATAATGTTCCTGTAAAAGAGATATGTCTCCATATTGTTTGAAATGTTCCCATGGCACAGTAATTCCTGCACTACCCCATAAAAGTCCACCGAATCCGAAACCTGTGGGAGCTACATCCGGGAATCGCCCGTCCGGGGTCTGGCAATCCCTTACAGATCTCAAATATTGCTTCAAAAGCGCGGACAGATCTGCAATCTTGGTTGCCGTAGGAGCAAAGACCGATATATCTCCCATCCAGCCAAGACGTTCGTTCCTTTGAGGGCAGTCAGTCGGTAAAGATATAAAAGTGCTTAATAATGACCATTTTATATTCTCCCACAAGCGGTTGACAAGTGAGTCAGAACACTCATAATGTGCTTTAAATCTGTGTATCGAACTTATCGGAACGGTTTTCACATCGCTCAACGGCAAGGGATCATCAATACCAGTCACCTCTATATAACGATATCCATGAAGTGTAAAGCGTGGTGAAAAAGTTTCTGTCTCTTCCCCTGAAGCTATATATATATCTTTACACATTGCCGCCCTGAGATTTTCAGTCATTATCATTCCTTTGTTTAACGCATATTGAGGCATATCAGGATAAAGCACCTCCGCATACCTCAAAGTAACTTCCTGTCCGGGTTTCAAATTATTGAAAGTAATAGACGGAACTGCAGCCATATTTTGCCCCATATCATAAACATATACTCCCGGACGAGGTTCTGTCATTGAGACTGCACCAAGGGTATCGACCGCAATAACCCTGTCACCGAAAGATGGGACCATATCCAATCCTTCCCATTCCCCTGTTAATTTGCTGGCTGTAGAATCCGTTGAAATCTCAACCGCCGGCTTCCATACCCTATTCTTGCAATTGTTTCTTCGCGCGTCAAATATTTCACCTTGAAAGAAGCTTCCTTCAACAACCGGCCCATCCACACTGTATTTCCAGTTTGACGGATCTGTAGAAAAGCGATCTTTCGATTTATCATCATATACTACATCAATATCCGCGGTAAAAGATTGACGGTCACCAAAAAGATTCCAGTTCTCCCCTACAAAAGTGGCGCCTCCGCTCCACCATCCTTCTCCAAGTCTCGCCAAAATCTCATTTTCTCCATTGTGCATAAACGGAGTCAAATCGAACGTATGATAAAGATGAGTCTTGTTATATTGTGTGGATCCGGGATAGAAATAATCATCGGTAACACGTTTGCCATTCACGTATAAGTCGTATATCCCTCTCGCACTGCAATCGATTTTAGCATGCACTATTTTTTTATTTTCAGGAATTTTGATTGACGTTTTCACTTCAGGCATTGAACGTTGCTGAAGATCGAAACGGGTGGATTTATCAAATTTCCCGGGAATAGAATATATGACATTTGATGGTTCTCGAAAATTTCTGACCTTTATATTGCTGAATGTAGTTTGGCTTCCATCCGGAATATAAGTCGCCATTTCTGCAAGCACAGGGAAAGCTAAGTAATCGCCTCCGTTACCTATTGGATTCAATCCTATGTATCCAATCTTTTTGTCATTGATATATACATCAAGATGTCCAAGATTATTAGCCAAGACAATATGGTTGACACAGGAATTCATATCGGCATTAAATGTAGCAATAGGTTGCGCCCCGCTATCGTCGGGATGATAGCCATAGCGATATACATTGACTTTACCGTTTCCTGTCAATTCAATCCTGATTCCGGAAGTGTCAGGGTTATTATTTAAATTGTAAATATTGAAATTTGGGTTTATAAGACGTGGATCGTTCAGACCATAAACGATCGATCCGCTACTCTCTTTGGAAATTTCAAAATCACATTCTATCTTGAATACGGGTAAATAATCAGGATAAAACGGGAAATCCTGACCCGATGGACCTATCCATTTGGCATCACTGAAAATTTCAGATTTAGCTGTTAAAGACAGTGATAGCATCAAACATATAAAAAGTATTCTCATGACGTCAGTTTTATAAATAAGTCAAGTAAAAGTCTATCCGGCTTTCATATCATTCTTCTGCAAAGATAACTCAAATATTTAAGTTTCACAAGCTCACTTAAGGTTTGGAAGTTAAGAGGTTAAAGGATTATATTTATACATAATACTTAAAGAATCCAGATGCCTATCCTCAATTGGAAATTAACCTTTTAAACTTATAACCCCATAACCTTCAACGATCGCAAGCGAAAGTTGAATCAAATATTATTTATAGTCCCCATATACTTTTCCATTCAACTTTGTTAATTTTATTAAATATATGTAAAAGAACCTCAATAAATATCTTCTGCAAAATAATTATCTAACTCGGCATTAATAAACTGTTTATATGCCAATTTTGCAGAAAAATTATTCTGCAAAATTCATATATATCATTCTGAAATTGCGCTCGATATCTATGATTTTTGCAGAACCGCTAAAACAGCCTTAGCCAACAAATATCTATTGTAGAAGCAAAAAATCATATCTAACTTTGTCAACAAACAAAACACAAATATCATGAGACTTAATTCATTCAAAAACCTGATTATTGCGGCGGTTGTATCAACCATGACATTCCCTGTATTAGCCGAACCGGAGAAACCCGACACCGCACAACCCGGCTACATCCCTGTTGAAGTAAAGAAAGACAACCCTAACAAACATTTGCGTGTTCCCGCAAAAGGCATTGTCATCGACTGCTATGTAGAAACAGGCGCATTTAACGTGACGGTCCCTGAATCATTGTCTTCCGGGACTGTCATACTCGAACAGATGGATAGCCCGTTCGGATATTGGATCGTCCCGTTCTCACAACCTCAGGTTTGTGAAATAGGATTCGACGGCTCAATCGGTGACTATAAACTCACCATCTCATCAGAAGGAAGCTCCTATATCGGATATTTCACACTGGAATAATTATTCTACTTGAACCCACTCCATCATAACATGAAACGGCTTTTCCCATATCTGATAATCATTGCTCTCGCAATGCTGTCGGTTATCTCCTGCAAGAAATCGGCGAGGGATGTCTATGCCGAGGCTGTTGAGGAATGGATCGGCAGGGAGATACTGTTTCCCGACTCCATGATGACTGTCACCGGAGAGATGATTGCCCCACCGACCGCTGACTTTACAATCGTATCCTACTATGATTCCACAGGATGCACCGGATGCCGGATGAAACTCCCCTTCTGGAAAGAGTTCATGAACAAAGTGGATTCTGCAAAGGGAAACAAATCTGTGACAGTGCTTATGATAGCAGCTGCCGACAAACAAACGGAGCTCAAGCATCTTGTTAGATTTAATCATTTCCCGGGAAAGATGATATCTGATCCCGAAGACGAGATCAACCGATTGAACCAATTTCCC
>CAJTZQ010000122.1 GCA_910583795.1 uncultured Muribaculaceae bacterium | reverse complement strand
AACCCCATAACTCCTTCACTCAGTCTCAAAACAACCTCAAAAACTCTTTCTAAATCTTAACTTATGCCAAAAGTAAACATACTCTAAAGGAATTTATAAAACTTTTTAGTCTAAATAAACGTTATTATAAAAGCGGCATTGAAAAACTTCATTGTCAAATAACCATACAATATGCTCCCATGAAAACTTAATTGATCATCGGGAGCATATTTTTTATTAATAATTATGATCTTACAGTTCGGTTTAATCCTATTGTTTCTCGCTATTGGCGAGTTCATTGTCTGGCTAACCGGAATTCCGGTGCCATCAAGTATAATCGGCATGTTGCTTTTGGCGATGTCGCTAAAAGCCGGTATCGTCAAACCTCGACATGTTGAAAAGTTATCAAATTTTCTTGTACATAATCTCGGATTTTTCTTCGTACCTGCCGGTGTAGGGTTAATGAATTGTCTCGGACTTATTTCTGATCAGTGGATTCCAATCGTAGGGGCTGCCATAGGAAGCACAATTGTTATAATCGCTGTTACGGGATGGACACATCGAATTGTGCGTAAGACTTTTACACATAAACATGTTTTGAAACGCGAAATTGATTAAATCAGATAAAAATGGAATTCCTTAATAATAAGTTCTTTTTAATTGCAGCCACTTTCCTGTTTTATCTTGGTGCCCAATTGCTACAAAGACGAACCGGAATAAAATTGCTTAATCCGATTTTGCTTGCGATAGCAGCAATGATCTGTTTCCTATTGATGTTTGATATTGACTATGCTACATACCAAGCGGGAGGAGAGTATATAGATTTCTGGCTAAAACCCGCAGTGGTCGCCTTAGGGCTTCCTCTATATAAACAATTATCTACAATCAGGAAACAGTTGTTACCATTGCTGATATCTGAATTAGTGGGGTGTATTATGGGGATAGTTTCAGTTGTATTGATTGCAAAATTATTAGGTGCATCGCACGAAGTGATTATGTCTTTGGCTCCTAAAGCTGTCACTACACCCATTGCAATGGAAATTTCATCTACAGTGGGCGGGATTCCATCGCTTACTGCAGCTGTTGTTGTTTGTACCGGTATTTTTGGGGGTATGGCAGGATTCAAGATTGTAAAAATTAGTAAGATAAAAAGTCCTATTGCCCAAGGATTGTCTATTGGTACCGCCGCCCATGCCGTAGGCACGTCGGTAGCAATGGAAAGAAGTGAACGATATGGCGCGTTTTCTTCACTTGGACTTACCCTAAACGGCTTGTTTACCGCGATGCTTTCTCCATTCATTTTGCATTTAATCGGAGTGTATTGAGGTTGGGGTAGCCAAGTCTTTTTCGACATCATAAAGGGCAGCACTCTTGTTTTTCTGGAGCATCTCAATTGCCCGATGGATTTCTGAAATATCAAGATTTTATGATTATATTTGCAGACAGAAGCATAAAATATGGATTATCATGATTAAAGCATTGTTTTTTGACATAGACGGAACTCTTGTAAGTTTCAAGACACATCAGATTCCGGAATCGACTGTTGAAGCATTAGCGCTTGCAAAAGAGAAAGGGGTTAAGGTGTTCATATCAACAGGTAGACCCTTTCCGCTTATAAATAATCTCGATGCTGTGAAACATTTTATAGATGGATATATCACAACAAATGGAGCCTATTGCTTTATAGGGAATGATATCATATCCTGCAATGATATTCAGAAAGAAGATGTAAACACTGTAATCATAGAATCTAAAAGGGTAGGGTTTCCGTGTATGGTTGTCGGAGAAAAAGATCTTACAATGTATAATACTGAATCTAACCCTGAGTTGGTTATGAAGATTAGTAAATTGCTTAACATAACCGGTATTGATCTGGAATTGCCGATAGATAGCGTTACAAGTCAGCGGATTATACAGCTTACCCCATTCATAAGTGAGTCTCAAGAATCTTCATTGCTTCTAAAACTGAGAAATATAGAATCTGGAAGATGGTGTCCTGATTTTTCAGATTTCACGGCAAAAGGAGTAAATAAAGCGAAAGGATTAAAGGAGATAGCAAAACGATGCAATTTAGACGTATCCGAGACCATGGCATTCGGGGACGGTGGGAATGATTTATCCATTGTTAAAGCTGCCGGAATTGGTGTCGCGATGGGAAATGCTAATGAAATATTGAAAACATCTGCTGACTATATAACCACTTCAGTTGACGACAACGGAATATATAATGCCTTGAAGGCATATAATGTCATATGATCTCTTGAAAATCTTCTCCTTTACATAATTTTGTTGATGCCATGAAGGGAAATAAACTATTGATGATGATGTTTATATAAAATGAATGGCAATCTCAATCAAGAAATCGCCATTCGTTTTGGGATGTATGTATGAATTGTTATTCCAATATTACTTCACGCTTACTTCGTAGTTGATGTTGGCAGCAATTCGTGGATAGGTCTTGCCTCTGAAGTCCCAGTTGAGCACGTAGTGATAGACATTATAGTAGGTGCCGGGTGTGATATAGTCATTGGCGGAACCGGAGAGAATATAGTCAAGCTCGAATGTGGTGATGTTGATGTCGCTTATTAACATAGGATTATCGACCTCTTGACCGTTGCTGTCGAGGATATACATCATCTCCTGATAGAACTTCGATGCATCAGGATCCGCGTTATCCAAAGGCTCAAGAAAGCCGATACGCCGCATTGACAGCGAGGCGTCAAGCACTCCCTGCTTCTTGAAACCGGCGCTCGACAGTTCTGTTGTGGTAGCCGTCAGAGCTTCGTTCTCGAATGTAGTCTCGGGAGGGCAAACATAGCTTTCCAGGTCTATGGTTGTCTTGCGTCCGTTCTTGGCAGTCAGGGTGATACCGAATGACCTTAGGCTTGTCGGAATTTTCTGCTCACAGATTTTGTCGATTGCCTCCTGTGTGCCGACAAGGAAGCAGCCGACCTCATCGGTCATAGCTTTAAGCTCGAACAGGTCGGAAGTCCAGCCGTTACTGATGACGTTGCTGACTGTGACAAACTGCATGGAGGCAATCTCGGCAAGATCAGAGATCTCTTCTGCTGTCGCGATGACCGGCAATCCTATCGTCTGTTTGCTTTCCTTGTCATACAGTGTAAAGCTTTGGGGATAGGCAAGACCATATCTACCTTCGATGGAGAAAGGATCCTCGACAGCTACATTTGCAGATGCCGAGACTCCATCTGCCTGCGAGAGAGTAAGACGAATTGTTTCGCCACTCTTTACATAGGCGAAATCCGTAACCTTGAGTGTCACTTGACATTGTTTGTTGCCTGTCTGCTCAATCTTCGCCACCTCAAACCCTTTTGCATCGGTGTTAGCTGCCGAAATTACTGCTCCGGCTGGTTTAGGAGTGAACGTAACGGACATCTCTCCCGCCTCGGTAAGAGATGTAACATTATCTACAGCTATGCTCTCAAGAACTGGAGCCGGCTCATCTTTCTCTGACGAGCATGAGGTCATGAAGCCCAAGAGAAGGGCTATCATAACAAGATACATAAGTGAATTTTTCATTACGATCTGATGTTTATTAATTTGGTTTATATTTTTCAAAGTCTTTATCAAGAAGGATTTTGCAGAGTTCGCTCCAACCAGTCATCTTATCAAAGCGACAGTTCTGATAACGCCTTAGCTTATTTTCATCTGTAAGGTCATTACTGAAATACATATTATAAATTTATAGGCTATAAATCAATTTCAAAATGTTGGTAATCCTTGAGTGAAGTCCAGTCTCCACCCCACTCAAATCCAGCCGCAGTGAAAAGCTTATATGTCAAATCTTCATGATCGATTTTATAAGGTATGTCAGTGCGGTTATCGCGATTGAAGGCATATTCCTCTCCGGTAGCCGGTTCGATATGCCACGTACCGTCGGATTTCTGTTTTACGTAGGGATTGTAGAGCGTGTTGATGTCAATCGCCAGACCGAGACCATGCTTTGAAATTTTGGTTGTGGAGCCTGTCATAAACCTGAAATTGAATGATGACGAATTGTTAGCCCTCATAGATGTCTCATCATTGGCATTGAAGTTATCAATCAGCACCATCCGTTCAATACGGTATCCAGCCTCATACAGTTGCATGAAGATTGTCAGCACCTTATCCGCTATTGCAGCATTTACTACCATTTCACCACGTTGCGGTTTGCCATCGGCATTTCTATGCAACACTTTCAGATATCGGAGTTCGGAACGTTTGAGCGGACAGTTCTCTTTCCATGATTTCAACCACATACGGCTGAAAATCTCATCTGAAATTTCTTCCGCCTTAAACCAGTTGGATACTCCGGTAGCGGCGACTTCATTTTCATTGACTGTAGTTTCCGCCTTCCAATTCCATGTGGAATCGGGTTCCGCATCATCCTTTTCACAACTTATGAATAGACATACTAAGGCTATGAACATAATAGCCTTAGGAAAAATCTTTGATATTATAAGTTTCATCAATATCCAACTTTATCTGTTTTGTTTTATTCTTTTTCGTTGTTGTCGCCGCTACACGCAGCGAAGCCCGCACTGACTGCACATGCCGGCAACAGGCAACAGGCATATATTTTTGTTTTCCAGTTTTTCAGATTATTCAAAGAGTCATCTCGGGAATAGAGTTTTTTTATGCGACGAAGAGTAATCTTTTCATCACATTGGACATGATTCTGGAGAATTCGGATGGAGTTATTTCCTCATTGTTGATGAAATTCGGTAATTCATACTCCGGGAGTTTCTCCTTCATCTCGATATTCTCATTGATATACCTTATCAAGGTCGTCTTACATTTCTCCAGCTTATTTCTGTAATAAATGGTCAGACCCCCAAGTGCTATTATGATTATTGCACCCGAAGCAAGAATGACATACCAATATATACTTTCTAGGGTGTTCAGTTTGATGTTCCGAAAAAACATCATCCAAAACACCTGAAAATAT
>CAJTZQ010000121.1 GCA_910583795.1 uncultured Muribaculaceae bacterium | reverse complement strand
CACTATGTGGACTCCAATACGTATCATCATAATATCCGGAATATCCCCAATTCATTGCTACTGATGATTCTGTAAATGTTTGTTCCATCTCCTTCGTGTAAGCATATTGCAAAATATTACCGTTCTCATCCACTTTATCAGACATAAATGGATCGGGACCGGGGCCTGTCCAAGGATCTCTTATAAGACCATAGGTATATTTAATTTTTCTGATATTTTGCTTATATCTATCAATTAGAAACAAATGTCCAGCTTCACTCTGGCTATCTCCATTTACTTTTTTATTAGTTCTTGCATCTGTCAAAACAGGATATTTCTCATTCAGGGATCTAATGACATAAGATACATCAAAATCTATATGAGAAAAAGAAACTTTAAAAATATCATTAAGTAATGATATTTTGTTAGTAACCGGAACAGATGTGTCTTCTAAAGAATATTTTGCGTTTAATAATCTCCCTATATGACCTATTAAAATAGCACTCTCGTTTAAACCTGAAACACTATATCCATATTCAACAGCCATTAAATTCCATGCATTTGAACTATTCCCAGTAAAAGTAAAGTCACAACCATTATCTATAGGAATTGCAGAATCAACAGTAGTTGCCGGAATCCCTGTTAAGGAATGTGTGTAATATAAATATTGAGCAATTGCTACAGGCTCACATCCTGCGACAGCAGGAACAAGTTTATTTTCATTGTTAATAAAATACTTTGAGTATTTATTCCATGGAGATCCTTGATCCCATTTTGTTATTGTAAGCTTAGGAGAGTTATATGTTGATTCAGAAATAACTTCTGATTTCAATAATGTCCATCTCCCTGTGGGAGCTTCAGAGTATGATATGGCTTTTGTCTTTCCATTTCCCTTTTCTATAATATATCCCTGCTTTAAATCTTCTTCATCTACTACAGCTGTTTTCCAGGATGGATGTACAACTTCCACATTATCTCGAGATATTTGGCTAAAATCTTTTGCCGTTTCAATAATCAAATCTTTAAGAGCCTTCGGCATATCAGGATCATCAAGACTAAAAATGCCGGTATCTGATGAAAATGGAACCATGTCTACAGCATGACATGTGGAATATACTTCCCAACCATCCTTATATTGAGCAACAAATAACAACGTATCCCCATTTTCAACATACGGAGTTAATGAAACTTCAGCAACGGCTCTGGTGGCAGGTCTACCTTTCTGATATCCTCCATATCGTGATGACAAGATATTGACCATAATATCGTGTTCAATACCATCCAATTCTTCAACATCAGCAACTCCGTCGGAAAGTATAAGGATATCATCCGAATTTTCCCGACAGGAATTTAAAAGCAATGCAAAGATAAATAGTAGAAATAATTGTTTCATAATACTATAGATTAAAATTATTTTGCAAATATATATATAAAATTGTACAAAGATATTTAATTTTATATATTTTAACTTTTAATTAACATATTTTATACTTAATATCTCAAATTAAATCATAAGGCATGAAACTTTATTATTATTTATCCATGCACCTACATGGAAATAAATGTGCAAATGATTGTCATACAGCGTGAACGAATTCATCGGTTACAGCTATATATGACTGTAATTTACTCATTTATTTTTCTATGGTCGTACTTATTAATTTAAATTAATTTGTTTTATCCCATTATTTATCTACATTTGTAAATATTTTGAAGAATCAGATGCTCATTAATGAATAATCAGATACATCCCTGCGAACATTTAGTAAATCCTTTCCATTTAATATGGACAGGAGCTAAAGGCATGGTGTTTGCTAATGTGGCTGACGCAATACTTCCTGAAGGTATCAATGCGACTGTCACTCCACGGCAGACCCACACCTCTAATGTCGCAATTGTGACCTCTCCTGATCAAAGCTTCCCTGACACCGACGCTCTTATCACTCAACGCACCGACATTGCTGTCGGGGTTAGGACTGCCGATTGCGTCCCTATCCTGCTGCACGCGCCCGATATAAAAGCCGTGGCTGCCGTGCATGCCGGATGGAAAGGCACAGCCGGGAAAATAGTAGGGAAGACAATCGAAAAAATGATTTCTCTTGGAGCAAACCCACACCTAATGCATGCCGCCATCGGTCCATGTATCTGCGGAAACTGCTACAATGTTAGCGAAGACCTGATAGAGCTGTTCGAAAATATCGGGCTTGGAGCAAGCATCCAGAGATGGACCATAGATTATGAATCCGGTAAACGGATTGACAACGGCTCCCCCCGCATCAACCTTCCGGAAGCAAACAAGATAATCATGCGTGAATATGGCATCGACAATGAAAATATAGAGTCAGCCCCATTCTGCACCCTGCATTATCATACGGATAAAACAACATCAGCTTCCGGAATGCAATACCCGTTCCCTTCCTGGAGACGGAATCCCGGGACTACCACCCGGCTTCTGACAATAGCATACCTCATCTAAGAAACTGTTCATGTTTATTTGTCGAAGGAATTGATAAGACTTGTCAGGTAAATTTCAAACAGATTCTAAAATAAACCTTAATATCATGCTTTACAAAAATCTTTTATTAGTTATGGCAATCATTACAAGCGGTCTTTCATCTTATGCAGCCACCACCGCCGACTCGGTCTATTCAAAACTAAAAACCGGTTTTGTGGAATTGAGAAAACAGGTGGTCCGCGAACCGCAAGGTTTCATCAAATACCCCTATCTCATCCCCGCCGGATTTTATTCGCAGTTATGGGACTGGGACGCATTCTTCATGGCAAACCATTTCATATCCAAAGGGGAGCCGGACTATATGAAGAATTGGGTAATGACCTTCTCCCAAGGTATCGACAACGATGGATACGTGGCAGGATGCATGACCAAAGACGGACCACGCAACGTCTACAGCGGACGCTTCGCCATGAAACCGTTCCTTTCTCAAGGCGCCTACCAATATGGGAAAGCCACAGGCGACTGGGAATGGATCCGCCCGATATATAAAGATCTCAAAAGCGTGATCGACTATCGCAAGAAGACCCAATGCGATTCAATCTCAGGACTGTATTATTGGGAGATAGCGATGCAGAGCGGAGCCGACAACAATCCCGCCCTAAACTATTTCAAAGATGACTCCCGCTCCTTCATAAGCACCGACGCCACCGCTTTCCAATATGGAGAACTCCTGGCACAGGCGGCAATAGCCTCGAAACTCGGCTATAAGGAGGATGCGGAAGCATACCGCAAGGAAGCGGACGCATTGAAAAAGGGGCTTAACGAGATATGCTGGAACGAGGAGGATCAATGCTACTATAATGTCGACCGCGAGACGCGTGAGCAATACCGTCGTGTGGGATATTCCACTTTCGTACCTCTAATGTATAAGATGGCTCCGGAAGACAAGGGAAAGGCAATGATTGAAAGGTATATGCTATCCGACAACCACATGCGCGCCCCCTACGGGTTCCGCAGTCTTTCCAAGAGCGATGTCGACTACAACAACAAGAATATTATCGTACCCTTCTCCAACTGGCAAGGTCCGGTGTGGGGAATATGCAACTACATCTATTCCATCGGATTGCACAACTATGGGTTTGACAAGGAAGTGGAATGGCTCGCCGAAAAAGTGGGAGGGCTGATGGCTAAAGACATCGACACATACGGTACCATGCACGAGACCTATCATGCCGACACCGGCGAACCTCTCGCCCCCTCAAATTTCAAATATCGCACTCCCGACGGCAAGATTCAAGGTTTCGTAAGCTGGAACCTCTGCATGGAAAACGTGTTTGAAGGGCTCCTCCAAGGCAAATGGATGCTTCTCGACATCGAAGGGATGTAACCATATAATCCCTTCCATAAGATTGTTTAAACCGTACGGTTTAAACAATCTTATGGATTTAGTATACTTTCCAATTTATCTTTTACTTTTTCTCCTCTAATATTCCTGCTAAGGATAGTGCCGTCGCGTCCGAATATAATTATCTGGGGAATCGCAATAAAACTATAAAGTAACATAGGACTCGCGTCGCAGACCATTAACTGCCCCCAAGGAATCCCATGTTTTTTACATGCCTCCTCCACATTGTCAAGTGCAACTCCAAGAAAGACAACATCCTGATTTTCCTTATACTCATTATATAAGGGAATAAGATATTCTTTTGCTTCAATTATACACCCTTTGCACCCGCTCGACCAGAAATCAGCCACAACAATTTTACCTTTTCCAACATAATCGGAAAGTTTTGCTTCCGATCCGTCAAAATTATGTCCTTGAAGATCGATAAAGGGTTGTCCCTCCCATGTTTTACGAAGTTTTTCCTTACGCTCTACGATAACCCGAAACTCCTCAAATTCTTTTCTATCATCATCCAGCATGGCAAATAATTCATCCCACTCGTCGGGAGAACAGTCGTTGGAATAATTCATGAGAGCATATTCTCCGAGTCCATTATCAGGGTTACTTTTAAAAGTATCAAGCATAAGGCGATTTACTTCATCTACGGTGCCAGAATCAAATTTGTTTTTCAAATCTATTAATTTGGTATTCAATTCACCTCCCGATACAGACACAGGCTCGGAATAGTCTATAGTGATTGTGCCGGGTTCCACAATCAATTGAATATTATATCTTTTGCCATTCCGAGGATTTTCTTCATCCATTATGCATAAGGTTGCCGAAAAAGTTCTATCGCTTTCTCCACAATAATTCACTTGTCCATCTTTTATCTTTCCAAAGATATTGGTAATCCTGTTGGCATCGTCTGAAATCATGAAATCATAACCCTCGAGGCTTTTGTCCGGGGTTTTAGTGACGATACAATATTCAAAGGCATTAGCAGTAAACGTTGCCGAAAACCACACTAACAACAATATCAGGTTTCTTAACATAATCGAATACTTATTTTGGTTGAGACAATAAATGCTGAAGCTCTTCAGGACGGTTTGTCGTGATATAGTCCACATCTTTGAGGATGAGACCTCTCATCATTTCCGGATCATCTACCGTCCAGACATTCACCTCCAGTCCGAGATTCTTTGCTTCCTCGATCCATTCCGGATGTTTTTCAAATACTTTGTAGGAATAGTCAAGTCCGGCAAAACCCAACTTTTTCACCTCCTCAGGAGAAAGGTCACCGTTTAGGTAATATAGGGATATTCAGAAAATAGCCAACTAATTGTTTGGCAGAGTCATAGATAATTT
>CAJTZQ010000120.1 GCA_910583795.1 uncultured Muribaculaceae bacterium | reverse complement strand
TCAATTTTTCCAAAAGAGCCTGATATGTTCATTTATTTTTCTGAATTACTTATAACAATAATACTTAAAATTTGTTTAATCAATATCCTGTTTCATAGAATGAAGAAACCATAGATTGAAGTTGTTTCGACTTTTTTCTTTTTCAAGATTTCGTCAGATTTTTGAGGTGATTTTGAAACATGAAATGGGAGATTAGCGTGCCAAACGACCGATGAAGGGTTCAAAAGCGACCGAAAAGATGACGGAAGATTGGAAAAGAGGTCATTTAAAGGTAAAATCCAATATGAAAATCAATCTCCGTAAAAAAGTGGAAACAACTTCATTAATATTAATGCCGCATGAAGCATTACTTGATGCATTTTTAATAACACACGTTTGAATAACAAGCGGGCAGCTATTAAATTTAATAGCTGCCCGCTTGTTATTCTTAAATTAAAATTTTGTTATAACTCCTCAGTTATGACTCTTCTTGCTCCGAGATATCTGCGACTGTAATATCCGTCGCTTGAATCAATTTTTATCCCTTGCGATGTGCTGGCATGAATGAATTTAAATGTGCCTTTCTCATTGTCTGCACTAACTACGATACCGACATGCCCCACTCTATTACTTTTACTGTTTCGACCGGTGAAGAAAACGAGATCCCCTTTTCTGAGGTTTTGTTTCTCAATTTTTTCTCCTTGAGTGAACTGGTCTCTTGAAGAAGGTCCGAGATTATATCCGAACTGTTTGAAAACATAACTTGAAAATCCTGAACAATCAAACGCTTTCGGTCCTTTTGCTCCTGAACGATATCTTTTCCCAATATGACTGTTCGCTTCCGAAAGAAGGTCATTGATCAACGCTTCGGTCTCAGGCGTGAGAATATTTCCATTTATAGCAATCTCTTCTTTCTTTTCGATATCGTTTTTCAAAAATTTTTGAATTACTGTTTTGTCAAGTTGAGATGATTTTGCCTTTGCGAGCAATTTGCTATGAGCGGCATTATGCACGTTAAGGGTTTTTGTGGTTTGTGCCGTGACTCCAAGCGAACACGCGCACGTGAGTAATATGGTAAAGAGATTAATTAATTTCATGTGGGGGTTATATAACTATAATGTTGTTCTCCTTAAGATTTTCCACAAAGTTAGTCAAATTCAAGGAGTAATACAAGTTATTGACAATTTAATGCGCGATATTTAAGATTAATTATAATTCAGCACAGACTTTCGAGACTTGTGCAAAAAATCAATTTATAAATAAATTATACCATTGTGCACAAAATACTTGTATGTTTCATTCGTTATCTTATTAGATACCTATATTTATT
Organism: uncultured Muribaculaceae bacterium; assembly: GCA_910583795.1. Classification (GTDB taxonomy): domain Bacteria; phylum Bacteroidota; class Bacteroidia; order Bacteroidales; family Muribaculaceae; genus Lepagella. Next base: position 4,442 of record CAJTZQ010000120.1, on the reverse strand, counting down.
TACTTCCGGTTTCCAAATAAAGTTATGGTTATAACCGTGAAAATTCAGACATTAAAATGAGAAAAATCTTATTGTTTTCGCTTTGTGCCGGTTTAGCGGGCACAATTGTGGCTAAAGATCGCGTGACTCATGATCCGAATGCCACAAATACTGAATCAATCCTTCATGCTTGGAGTTGGAATTTCCCTACTATCGCAGAAAACATGCATCGGATAGCTGATGCCGGTTTTACTATGGTACAGACATCTCCAGTGCAAAATTGTTATGCACCAGAAGGAAGTGGCAAAAAAATTTTTGATGACAATGTGACCGAAGGTAATTGGTATTATTATTATCAGCCCACCGATTGGAAAATAGGAAATAATATTCTTGGCTCCCGAGATCAGATGAAGCAGATGATGGATTCTGCCGCAAAATACAATGTTAAAATAATTGTTGATGTATTGCCTAATCATACAGCTTTCGATATTGATGCGGTTTCTGATGATTTCTATAAAGCTGTGGGTGGTAGAGACAAGATGTATCATAGTAATGGACTTCAACCTGTGCAAGACTATAACGACAGACTTCAGTGTACTCTGTGGGGGTCGGGAGCTCTTCCTGATGTGAATACTGAAAATCCTGATTTCCAAAAATATTATATGGAGTTTGTCAACGATCTTCTGAGCCTTGGTGTTAAAGGTTTTCGTTATGACACAGCAAAGCATATCGGAGTCCATTCGGATCCTGTTGACACTGCATCCGGTGTAAAAGAGAATGATTTTTGGGATGTGGCTACTGGTAGAAAGGCTGTTAAGGGTGTAAAACTTGCAGTACCCTATGACTCATTATTTGTATATGGAGAAGTGCTTCAAGATAGAAATGTGCCTGAAGCGGAATATGCCGACTACTTTGGACAGACGGCTTCCGGATATGGTCATATACTTCGTGAGGCTCTTGAGAAAGGTTCTGTAAACGGACTTGACCTGATAAACTGGCATCATACTTCCGCTCCGGAATATTTGACAACATGGGTTGAAAGTCACGACACATATGCTAATGCCCACGAATCTGCACACCTTACTGATGACCAAATCCGTACGGGATGGGTATTCTTGACAGCACGTCAGAACGGAACCCCTCTTTTCTTCAGTCGTCCCGCAGGCTCTACCCGACAAAAATACTGGGGAGACAATGTGCTGGGTGCTAGGGGAAATGATGAGTTCTTCCATCCAGAAGTGGTCGCTGTCAATAAATTCCGAACTGCAATGGCAGGTCAGAAGGAGGATATTAAGGCTTCTGATAACGGACAGGTTATCCTTGTAAATCGTGGAAAGAAAGGGGCGGCTGTGGTAAATATATCAAAATTTGCCAATTTTGTCAACTTGCCTACCGGATTGCCAGACGGAACTTATAAGGATCTTGTTTATGGCAAGGAATTCAAGGTTAAAAAAGGTGTACTGAAGGGAGCATTAGCTCCGGAAAGAAGCTATATACTTGTAAAATAATATATATTCACACTTTATATAAGTATTGTTATTTTATTGTGTGGTTCAGGCAATTTTTATTAAAAGAGAAACATTTCATTAATTTGGGATGTTTCTCTTTTAGTATGAGCTCATCAGTGAGCTGTTTTTTTGGCACGATATTTGAAATGTAGTTTATCAGAAAATAAAACAAACTAAATAAAAATTATATAAGATATGAGTATTAGACCATTGGCAGATAGAGTTCTTATTGAACCTACAGCTGCAGAAGAAGTCACTCTCGGTGGCATCATTATTCCGGATTCTGCAAAAGAAAAACCGCTTCGTGGTAAAGTCCTTGCTGTCGGCAACGGTACAAAAGATGAGGAAATGGTTCTCAAAGTAGGAGATGAAGTTCTATATGGCAAATATGCAGGAACTGAAATTGAATATGAAGGAACAAAATATATCATGATGCGCCAGAGCGATGTTCTTGCAGTTATCGATTAATCATATTTTATAAAACATATGGCTCATTCTCAAAAGAATTGAATAAACAATTCTGTAGGAAGAGCCAATAAATTTTTAAATATAAAATCCAAAATGGCTAAAGAAATTAAATTCAATATCAAAGCTCGCGAAGAGCTTAAAAACGGTGTCGACGCTCTTGCTGATGCTGTAAAAGTTACACTCGGTCCCAAGGGCAGAAATGTGATTATTGAAAAGAAATTCGGTGCTCCCCATATCACTAAAGACGGTGTTTCTGTTGCCCGTGAAATTGAGCTTGAAGATCCGTTCCAAAATATGGGTGCACAGCTTGTAAAAGAAGTTGCATCCAAGACAGGCGACCAGGCAGGCGACGGTACAACTACTGCAACAGTGCTTGCTCAGGCAATTGTAAACGTAGGTCTGAAGAATGTGGCAGCAGGCGCAAATCCTATGGATCTTAAGCGTGGCATCGACAAGGCGGTTTCATGTGTAGTTGAAGGTATCAAGGCACAGAGCCAGGAAGTTGATGACGACATAGAGAAAATTGAGAACGTAGCCCGAGTCTCTGCAAACAATGATGAAGAGATCGGTCGTCTCATCGCTGAAGCAATGAAGAAAGTTAAGAAGGAGGGAGTCATAACTGTTGAGGAAGCTAAGGGCACTGAAACAACTGTTGATGTTGTGGAAGGAATGCAATTCGACCGCGGTTATATATCACCTTACTTTGTAACTAACAGTGAGAAGATGGAATGTGAGATGGATTCCCCCTATATCCTCTTGTATGATAAAAAGATCTCAAACCTGAAGGATCTTCTTCCCATTCTTGAAGCTGTGGCTCAGAGCGGACGTCCCCTTCTTATCATTGCAGAAGATGTAGATAATGAAGCACTTGCCACTCTTGTTGTGAACCGTCTTCGTGGTTCACTCAAAATCTGTGCTGTCAAAGCTCCCGGCTTCGGTGATCGTCGTAAGGAAATGCTCGAAGACATTGCAATCCTAACCGGAGGCACAGTAGTAAGTGAAGTCAAAGGTATGCAGCTCGCTCAGGCTAACGTTCAGGATCTTGGTACTGCTGAAAAAGTAACTGTCAATAAAGACAACACAATTATTGTAAACGGTGCTGGTTCTAAGGAGGCAATTTCCGATCGTATCAATCAGATCAAGGCTCAGATCGAGACTACAACCTCTAACTACGATAAAGAAAAACTGCAGGAACGTCTTGCAAAACTCGCAGGTGGTGTAGCAGTACTTTATATAGGTGCTCCCTCTGAGGTGGAAATGAAGGAGAAGAAAGATCGTGTTGACGATGCTCTTTCTGCAACTCGTGCAGCAATTGCTGAAGGTATCGTTCCTGGTGGTGGCATCGCTTACATACGTTGTCTTTCAAAACTTGATGAACTCAAGGGTGACAACGATGATGAAAATACCGGCATCGCAATAATTCGTCGTGCAATTGAAGAGCCTCTTCGTCAGATTGTGGCAAATGCAGGTGTTGAAGGTGCGGTAATTGTTCAGAAAGTAAAAGAAGGTGAAGGTGATTATGGTTATAATGCACGTACCGATACATTCGAAAACTTCTTTGCTACAGGTGTTATCGATCCTGCAAAGGTTACTCGTGTTGCTCTTGAAAACGCAGCAAGTATCGCAGGTATGTTCCTCACTACTGAGTGTGTTATCGCCGACAAGAAGGAAGAAACACCGGCTGCTCCTATGGGAGCTCCTGGAATGGGTGGTATGGGCGGCATGATGTAAGCCGAATCTATATCTCATAAAAGTTTTAAATAATAAAAGAAGCGTGATTCTAATTTGGAAGCACGCTTCTTTTTTAATGATATTTAGGTTCCTATTTCCCGGTGCCGAACCGCGAGGTGTCAATGCCGATGTCTTTAGGCTTAAAACCGTTGAATCTCCAGATGAATGTAAGTTTTAAGTTGCGGGTCATATCCCAGACTTTCATCCGATAGTCCTGACCGGCATGATTGATAATCATTGTCGGCGACCATTTATTGAATATATCATCAGCCTTTAGGTCTAATTCACAACAGCGGCTCTTTCCGAATTGCCATTTAATGCCGGCATCAACTTTCCAAATACTGGAAAGGTCGGCTATTCCTTGCAGTGATGGTGATATATAACTGAAATCAACTGACAACGATATAGGACTATTTTGACTGAACTTGAAAGAGTTACTCAACGCCCCATAAAAAATCCATTTGCTGTTGTCGAAACTTATGTCATGAAAATGATTGGCTTTCGCACGCCGGTTCATCACGTTGGCGGTGGCTGTAGCGTTCCAGATATATTCTACTCCGAATGGAGCATATAGATTAAGTCCGAACACACGCTCAAAGTTCATGTTGATGGTCTGATAGATGAGATTGAGAGCATCCGGCGACTGATACGGAAGCTGCGCCGTTGCTTTGTCACCATATTGAAAATATAGTGTCGCCACGTATTTCTGCCTTAGAATGTAGTTGAATTGCGCATCGTACTGGATATATGGCTGTA
>CAJTZQ010000119.1:5098-5881 GCA_910583795.1 uncultured Muribaculaceae bacterium | reverse complement strand
ATCCTGAAAGCATTGAGAATTGCAAAGACAGGATACTTCTTGTGGAAGACAATAATGAACTTCTAAACTTCCTTCGATCCATTTTCCGGCAGGAATATGAAGTGACATGTGCTTCCAATGGCAAAATAGCTCTTGAATTCCTCTCCCAAAATCCCTATGACATTATTGTGAGCGATGTCATGATGCCGGAAATCGACGGCATCGAGCTGTGTAAACGGGTAAAAAGTAACCTGGCTACAAGCCACATTCCGATCGTTTTGCTTACAGCAAAAGTGGAAGACCGTGATTATATAGAAGGATTCGAGAACGGAGCCGATCTTTATGTCTCCAAACCATTCTCTTCCGATGTATTGAAAGCTCAGATAAAGGGTATACTTAAGATTCGCAAACAACTGCGTAAGAATTTTAGCAGTGACCCAAAAGCACAGACAATTGAGCTTGTACCTAATTCACGGATAGACAGTGAATTTTTAAAGAAATTCGAAGAAATCGTAATGCAAAATCTGTCTGATCCTGAATTCAATGTTGACGTCCTGGCAAAAGAATTAGGCATATCGAGAACCGGACTTTTCACAAAACTCAAGGCTATAGCTGACATGACACCAAACGCACTGATCAAACGCATCAGGCTCAACGAAGCCGCACGTTTGATCAGGGAGGAAGGATATCTTGTGAATGAGGCATGCTTCAATGTTGGATTTGCATCCCGCTCACATTTCGCCCGATATTTTCAGGAACAATTCGGAGTAAATCCGGCAGAATACAAATCCGTACCCAAACCAT
>CAJTZQ010000119.1:0-4998 GCA_910583795.1 uncultured Muribaculaceae bacterium | reverse complement strand
AACCCTATAACCCTATAACCCTATAACCCTATAACCCTATAACCCTATAACCCTATAACCCTAACCGTTCGCAAAGCGAACGGTTAATTAATGCGCATTCAGCCAGTTGTCGGCAACACCACATGAAGCAGTCAACGCCACTTTCCCGCTGTATGCCCCCTCCATACCTTCAACAACTATTTTCTGCAATTCAGGCAACTCCTCGGGAGCGACATCGAAATTCAATTCATCATGCACTTGCATGATCATCTTGGATTTCAGATTCTTTTCCTGCATTTTTCTATAGATCTCCACCATGGCGACCTTGATGATATCGGCTGCGCTTCCTTGAATAGGAGCATTGATGGCATTTCGTTCAGCATATCCCCTTACAACCGGATTCTTACTGTTGATATCCGGCAGACGACGCTTCCTTCCCATTTTTGTGACTACATATCCGTGCTCGCGTGCCAATTCCACAGAATCGCTCATATACTTATGAATCGTGGGGAATGTCTCGAAATAATTGTCGATAAGCTGCTTGGCATCAGCGCGCGGGATATTTAGGCGTGAAGAAAGCCCGAATGCCGATATTCCGTAAAGAATCCCGAAATTGGCTGTCTTTGCATGGCGTCGTTCATCCGCCGTAACTTCGTCACGATCTTTATGATAGATTTTTGCTGCTGTTATAGCATGAATGTCATCACCGTTGCGGAATGCCTCGATCATGGTTTCATCGTTGGCAAAATCTGCTACAAGCCTCAATTCAATCTGAGAATAGTCAGCCGAAAGGAAAAGATGCCCCTCATCCGGAATAAATGCTCGTCTGATCTCCCTCCCTTGCTCTTCCCTCACAGGTATGTTCTGAAGATTCGGAGATGAAGACGAAATTCTTCCGGTGGCTGTCACCGTCTGGTTATAGACAGTATGTACCTTCCCGGTGGCAGGATTGATGGCGGCAGGGAGAGCTGTAAGGTATGTGGTGAGAAGTTTCTTCAATTGCCTGTATTCAAGGATCTTGTTGACAATCGGATTCTTCATGGCAACTTTTTCCAAAATGTCTTCACTGGTGGAATACTGTCCGGTCTTGGTTTTCTTTGCCTTGGGGTCAAGTTGAAGTTTGTCGAAAAGAATCTCCCCGACTTTAGCCGGAGAACCCACATTAAATTCCTCGCCGGCAAGTTCGAAAATCTCTTTCTCAAGATCAGACAGTCTTGCCTCAAGCGAATCCGCGGCATCATTCAACGCGGCAACATCTATTCTTACCCCTGTGATCTCCATATCGGCAAGCACCGTGGCAAGAGGGAATTCAACATTCCATAAAAGCTTTTCCATCCCCTCCTTCTTTATTTCATCCTCCAGCGGACGTTCAAGCCTTAATGCCACGGCTGCCTGTTCACAAGCACATTTTGCAATCTCTTCCTCTGTTGACGACTGGATTTTGGATCCCCGTTTAACAGACAATATCGGGTCAGGCATCATGTTATAATCCAGGAAAATAGAGGCAAGCGTATCCATGGAATGGCGCATCTCAGGCTGAAGCAGATAATGGGCGAGCGAGATATCGAAATAATTCTTAATACCGGCTTGACCATCATTCCTGAGACGATGGGCTATAACGTAATCACGTTTTGACTGAGACGTCACTTTCTTGATGTCTCCCCTTGCCAGCAGGTCAAGCACACCGGCGGTTCCTGCTTCGAACCCTGCGGGGATATATGCGGCTTCCGTTTCGGAAATTGCCACAGCCACACCCCTTATCTCTGCCGTCATATCGTTCTCCCCTTCCGCCACGAAACAAATGCCGCAACGGGATAATCCGACGGTTTTCGACATGAGCTCATCCACACTTTCCTTAGAATCGGAGATTTTCCATTCCACAGGCAACGTCTCGGTATGTACTTCCGTATCAGCCGTAACATTGTCTTCCCCTTCCGCATCAAAATCAAACAAAGACACAGGGAAACCACTTTTTGATTCCACAGGCTTCACAGCATCAAGACGTTTTGCCACCCTGTCTCGAAGAGATTTGAATTCCAATTCCTTGAATATCGCAAAAAGTTTGTCGCGGTCTTCCTGTTTTCTTACCAGGTCTTCAGGATTTTCTTCCACAGGAACGTCTGTGCATATCGTTGCAAGGAAATAGGAGTCGCGTATCTGTTGGGTATTTTCCTCAACTTTTTTCTTCAATGCACCTTTCAACTCATCAGTCCGATTCAACAGCTCTTCTACGCTGCCAAAATCTTGAATAAGTTTGACTGCCGTTTTCTCCCCCACTCCGGGACAACCGGGTATATTGTCAACTTTATCGCCCATAAGCGCGAGAAGATCTATCACCTGTGATGTCTTCTCTATCCCGTAACGGGCACAAACCTCTTCCTCCCCGCGGATTTCAAAATCCTGTCCGCGATACGACGGTTTATATTGCAACACATTCGGACTTACCAATTGCCCGAAATCTTTATCGGGAGTCATCATATAGGTGGTGAATCCCTCTTTTTCGGCTTTTTTAGCCATTGTGCCGATTACATCGTCTGCTTCGTATCCAGCCACTTCAAGGATAGGGATATTATAAGCTTTTATAATCTCCTTTATAAACGGTATTGACTGGCGTATATCCTCTGGCATGGCTTCGCGCTGAGCCTTATAGGAAGCATCTGTCTCGCTGCGGAATGTGGGTCCGTGGGGGTCGAAACATACAGCGATATGACTTGGATTTTCTTTGCGTATCACTTCTTCAAGCGTATTCACGAATCCAAATATTGCAGACGTGTTAAAACCGCCCTGTGTGAGGCGCGGCATCTTTATGAGGGCATAATATGCGCGAAATATCAGCGCATATGCATCTAAAAGGAACAGGCGTTTTTCGTTCATTGCGACAAATTTTCTGCTAATTTAGTAAATTAATCCTTATTGAGTGCCTTTGTTGAAGAGATTTTATTAATTTTGCACTTGATTAGCGTGTCTGTGCACGTTTCACAGACGCTTTCGAAGATATGGATCAGCTAAATTTAATACATAAAAGGCTTGAAAAAGAGCTCCGCGAAATGAACGCCATCATCCATCAATCGTTGTATACCCCCAACGAATTGATGAATCAGGTGGTGACCAACTACCTCACCGTGAAAGGGAAACAGATCAGACCAATCATGGTGATTCTTAGTGCCGGGCTCTTTGGCAATGTAAATCAACATGTACTTCATGCCGGTGCGGCGCTGGAGATGTTGCACAACGCCTCGCTGATTCATGATGACGTGGTCGACGCCACAACCCTGAGACGCGGGCGTTCCACCGTCAACTCAATTTGGGGAAATCATATCGCTGTCCTTGTGGGCGATTATTTTGTGTCGAATGCTCTGGCTGCCGGTATCCGTACCAACAATATCGAAATTATTTCGGCACTCTCTGAGCTTGGTAAGGAACTTTCTCTCGGAGAAATCGATCAGATTTGTAATGCGCGCGACCATCATTTCGATGAACAGAGTTATCTCTCAATGATTCGCAAGAAAACTGCATCATTGTTTATGAACTGCGCCAAGATGGGTGCAGAAGCCGCCGGTGCTTCCTTCGAAGAATATGCTCCACTCGTAGACTATGCGGAACTTCTCGGACTCTGTTTCCAGATTAAAGACGATATTTTCGACTATTCCGATAATCAGGAGATTGGTAAACCCACAGGCAATGACCTTCGCGAAAGCAAAGTGACGATGCCATTGCTTTATGCCCTCAACAATGCCCCCGCAGATAAAGCGGAGCCGATGAAAGACCTTTTGCGGCGTGGAAACCTGTCGGATGAAGAGATTGCAACCCTCATTGAGTTTGCCAACAACAACGGAGGAATAGAATATTCTTATTCCCGGATGGCTGAAATGCAGGAAGAGGCAGAAAGATATCTTGACGTGTATCCTGATTCTGACTGGAAACAGTCTTTCCGCGACCTCTTCGGATACATCATCTCCCGCCACAAATAGACTGCATGCTCAAACCGTTTTTATATCCCGGGATTCTTGAAGCCGGTTGTGACGAAGCCGGCAGAGGATGCTTGTGTGGACCGGTCAGCTGTGCCGCCGTGATACTTCCTCCGGATTTCGAATGTCCCGAGCTAAACGACAGTAAACAGCTCACCGAGAAAAAACGTGCCGAATTGCGACCCTATATCGAAGAGAATGCGTTGGCATGGGCGGTAGTTATGGTTGATGCGGATGAAATAGACCGCATAAACATCCTGAACGCGTCAATAATCGGCATGCACCGTGCACTCGACCGTCTTTCCATCCGTCCCCAACACATCCTCGTAGACGGCAACCGCTTCAAACCCTACACCTCCCCTCTTTCTATTGATGGGGATACTTCGACAGAATCTATCCCCGAAGGTATCATAATTCCGCATACCACAGTAGTGAAGGGAGATGCCACCTATATGTCGATAGCAGCGGCATCAGTCTTGGCAAAGACCCACCGAGACGAACTCATGGACAAGCTGGCAAAGCAATACCCGGGCTACAGTTGGGAAGTCAACAAAGGCTACCCTACAAAAGCCCACCGCGCAGCCATAGCTACCCTCGGCGTCACCCCTCTCCACCGTAAAACCTTCCGCCTCCTCTAATTCCCGTTTCCCGTTGTCCGTTTCCCGTTTCCCGTTGTCTGTTTTCCGCGTCACGTTGTCCGATTATGCATTATGCCATATGCATTAACCAATTGTTCGATAATTCACTGGTCTCAAAAAAGTTTTTTGGTTCTCTGGTCTCAAAATTACTCTGGTCTCAAAAAAGTTCTTTGGTTCCTGGTCTTCGAAACAGTTCTCTGGTTCCAAAATTCAACGACATTCAAAATTCTAAATTACCTTAGTTCCCTGGTATAAAAAACAGCAAATATGTAAAGTCGGAAAAAATTAGATTGCCAAAAATTTGGCAAATCCAAACATAACACCTAACTTTGCATCCACAAACCGAGACACTTGCCCAAGTGGCGGAATGGTAGACGCGCTCGTTTCAGGTGCGAGTGCTGAGAGGCGTGCAG
>CAJTZQ010000118.1 GCA_910583795.1 uncultured Muribaculaceae bacterium | reverse complement strand
GATATGCAAAAAACATGCCAACATATGTACATTAATTTTTAGTGACTACTTATTTACTATTTGGATCTATAACAAGAATATAATTCGCGACTCCGCTATCATAAACGACTCGACCATTAACATTTGCATTCCTTTTGGAATCTGGTAGATTTTGACCGCTATAGACATCTTTTACCTGTTCACGTGATAAAATCAGTTTTCCCGACAAGTCTCCTCCTAATTTGTTGACAAACTCAAATCTCCATCCAAGCTTAATGGATTTTGCTTCTGTTTTCTTGTACCTGTCAAACACGACAAGGTATTGCTTTAAGAATTTATCTTTTAATGAATTTATGGAGTTCTTAAGAATTACATCAACATCCTCACCTAAAATTTCTTTGGCTCTTTCATATTTTATTTTGTTTTCCAAAAAATCTGCATTATTTTGCTTTATTGAAATTTTCACCTCTCTTATCAACTTGCCCGTTTTAAGCTTTAAATAGACATCTGTCTTACATTCTCCAGAACTTGGGCGTGGTTTTGCGCACTCTTCTATGATATATTTCATTCCTTCGAATTCTATCACCGTATTAGGAACAAATAATTTAATGATCTCAACTTCAGTTTGTGAAAATTGCGGCATATCTAAACCTCCTATCGACATGCAAATACAAAAGCCCTCCTTTCATTTCTGAAAAAGAGGGCGTGGAAGAGAAATGTTGGTACTCAGGCTTAGCACAGCCCACACCAGACAACACCACTGCTGTCCACGCCCTTATTTGAAGCGCAGACATCCATTGTCTTGGCTGAACTGGTGTTTTATTTGAAGTGCTAATTCGAGTACATCAGTCTAGTCAAAGATGTCATAAATTCAATCTTCTTTAATATTTATATGCCAAATTTAATGATTAAACAATTATACATTCGTTCAATTGTGCATAGTGCACATTGCGAAATTATACATTTTTTTAATTATAAACAAAAAATGATTCGTTTTTCGCAGTAAACCTGACATTACTGACAGGCGTTGATAATGAAGCTGAAAAAGAGATTTCCCTGCAGATCTTAAGCATTTACACTCAGGAAGGGTGATTTTGTATAAACATTTAAACAAGACTTAGACATGAAAATATTTATTGGATATGACGAGCTTAGCAATCATATAAAAGACCGATTCAATCAGGATATCACTTTCTTATATGTTTCTGACAAAAATATGAAAGCCTTATATACGAAGAAAGCATTGATGGTAGCGATTCCGATGTCAGTCGATCTCTCTTTAACAGGTATCAATGCCGACAGTGTTTCCGTGAAATACCATGCTTTCGTAGGTATTGACCAAATTATCTCCATGGCTTTGAAAATGATTGTAAGCAGGCACCCCGATCTGAAAGACGCTTTCCACATAAAGGATGACATTTGCACAGTCAATCTTGCAGAAATGAAAAACGCACAGGCTTTCACTCATAATTTCGCAATTGAAGATATAAACCTCTCAAAGGAGGGAATCAACGTATCGGTATCATTCAAAAAAACGGATAGATTACAAAATGTGGAATGTCAGGAAACGGCTAATGTTGAAGCAATACAAAAAGAAAGTGAATTAATGCAATCTCAGCCTGCGGAGAAAGACCGCAACAAATGGATCGCTTCTTTCAAAAACACTCTTAAGAGCTATGCCGACAAATTCACCCCGAAAGATTTCATTGACAAGATTTCCCGTTCCGGAAAAGAGATGGGGGTAAAATTAGTTTATTCCGCATTGATATTGTTTTATGCCCTGATCGACGGGAAAGTACCGATAAAAGACAAACTGATAGTAACGGCTGCTTTGGGATATGTGGTTCTCCCCATCGATATTATTCCTGATATTATTGCAGGTGGGTTCATTGACGATGCCTCGATTGTGGCATTCGCATTAAAGACGATAAAGGATGATATCACACCTGAAATCAAAGCCCAGGCTTTTAAAAAGCTTCAGGAATATTTCAAAATCGAAGAAGCGCCAAAACTCTTTTTCTGACAAGAGAAAATAAATGTTAAGTAGTTTCTTAGTTCTCTTAGGTTTGGGAGATAGGAATCTTATATGTAATTTTGTGATTAAATTGAATACCGACATATAAGCAAAATGGAATTCAGTAAGAGAGATTTGTATTACTTATTATGATCAAACAAATTGAATTCAGGCTTCCTGCAAAAAGGCGTGGTTGCCATCTGATCACTGGTGAGATATTACGGCATCTTCCGGAGGAGTTGCCCAATGAGGGATTGCTGAACGTGTTTGTAAAACATACGTCATGCGGATTGACAATCAATGAGAATGCAGATCCTGACGTAAGAACAGACTTGGATAAGATCCTTGACAGGCTTGTTCCGGAAAATCAACCATATTACGACCACGTCCTGGAAGGAGCAGATGATATGCCAGCTCATGCCAAATCATCAATTTTGAGCGTCTCGCTGACAATCCCGATCACGGAAGGACGTCTTAATCTTGGGATATGGCAAGGTATCTACCTATGCGAGTTTCGTGATTATGGAGGTCCCCGCTCCATTGTATTGACAGTGATGAGCTAATTTAAGCAAGCCGGATATCTTTCCTCAATTTGAGCTTAACCTTTTAACCTCATAACCCTCAACTTTCGCAAACGAAAGTTGAATGAGCTAATTTAGCACGTTGAAATAGATTATTCCATTTTTGACACAAATGTGTTGAATAAACATGCTTAAGCCGCGTTAATATTATGGTGACGTATCACCATTTTAATCATGAATTAACCAAAACCTAACCAAAACGCTCAAATCAGTCTATACATGAACAGATTTTTATTGTCTGCCCTGATTGGCGGTGCTGCGATATCAATGTCAGCACAGACATTCACCGAATGGCAAAATCCTGAGGTAAATGCAGTCAATCGGGCTCCGATGAGATCAGCAAATTTCGCCTATCGTCAAGGAGAATCGGCACTGACCTCTCAAAATCAAAAAGAGTCTTCCAACTATCTTAGCCTTAACGGCACATGGAAATTCAACTGGGTTAACGACGCGTCTTCTCGCCCCACAGATTTCTGGAAGAAAGATTTCAATGACAAGGGATGGGACAATATCCAGGTCCCCGGAGTCTGGGAACTCAACGGTTATGGAAATCCCATTTACGTAAATAATCAGTATCCCTGGAGAAACACTTTCGAAAGCAAACCGCCTATCGTCCCGACAGAAGACAACAATGTCGGCACATACCGCAGGGAGATTAAGGTTCCCGCCGACTGGAAAGGGAAAGAGATCTTCGCTCATTTCGGTTCAGTGACATCCAACATGTATCTATGGGTCAACGGAAAATACGTAGGATATAGCGAAGACAGCAAACTTGAGGCTGAATTCAACCTCACTCCCTATCTCATCCCCGGCAAAGAAAACCTCATCTGTTTCCAGGTCTTCCGCTGGTGTGACGGCTCTTATCTTGAAGACCAGGACTTTTTCCGCTACAGCGGCGTAGGCCGCGACTGCTATCTCTACGCTCGCGACAAGAAACGTATCGCCGACATCAGGGTCACTCCCGATCTTGAAAACAATTACACTGACGGTGTCCTCAACATCGATCTCACCCTTACAGGCAATGCACCTGTTGAATTGACTCTTTCCGACGCCAACGGAAACAAAGTGGCTTCTGCTACCGCGACCAAGAGCGGAAAGACTGTCATGAATGTAAAAAATCCGGAGAAGTGGTCGGCAGAATCACCTTACCTCTACACCCTTACAGCATCAATGCAGGGAAACAATGAAGTGATTCCTGTAAATGTAGGTTTCAGAAAGATTGAACTCACCGACGGTCAGATCCTCGTGAACGGGAAACCCGTTCTTTTCAAGGGTGCCAACCGCCACGAGCTTGATCCTGACGGCGGATATGTGGTTTCTCCCGAACGTATGCTTCAGGATGTACAGCTCATGAAAAAGCTTAACATCAACGCAGTCAGAACTTGCCATTATCCCGACGACAAGCTTTGGTATGACCTCTGCGATAAATACGGTCTCTATGTTGTGGCTGAAGCCAACATCGAAAGCCACGGTATGGGATACGGCGACAAGACTCTTGCAAAAGATCCTAAATATGCAAAGGCACACATGGAGCGTAACGAACGCAATGTGCAAAGAAACTTCAACCATCCCTCTATCATATTCTGGAGTCTTGGAAACGAGGCTGGATATGGACCAAACTTTGAAGCCGCATATAACTGGGTAAAAACGGAAGACCCGAGCCGTGCCGTTCAATATGAACAGTCAGGAATGCATAAACTGACCGATATTTTCTGTCCTATGTACTATGGTTATGAGGGCATGAAGAAATATGCAGAAGAGAAACCGACCAACAAACCCCTTATCCAATGTGAATATGCCCATGCCATGGGTAACTCGATAGGCGGATTCAAAGAATATTGGGATCTCATCCGCAAATATCCCAATCTTCAGGGTGGTTTCATCTGGGATTTTGTAGACCAGGCAGTACGCACAAAAGGGAAAGACGGTGTTGAAATCTATGCATACGGCGGCGACTTCAACCGTTATGACCCTTCAGACGGCAACTTCTGTGTCAATGGTATCGTAAGTCCCGACCGTGTCCCCAATCCACATGCTGACGAGATTACATACTACTATCAGAATATCTGGACAACGCCGACAAATCTTTCCGCCGGGAAAATGAAAGTTTATAACGAAAACTTCTTCAAAGATCTTTCAAACGTGACTCTCGACTGGGTGCTTCTCAATAATGGTGTTCCTGTGCGCGACGGCAGAATCTGCAAGATCAATATAGCCCCGGGAGCAACGACTGAAGTTACGATCCCTTATGGAGAGATCAACGACAAGGGGGAATGGACGCTCAACGTTTATTATAACCTAAAGGATGCAGAAGGTCTTCTGCCTGCCGGTCACACGATTGCAAAAGAACAGTTCATACTCAACAATGCGAACGTTGCAAACATGGATATCTCCACTCCATCAGAACCTAACGTCGCCACAGCTGAACCGAAAATTGTCGACAACCATTCTTTCTTCATGATCGTGAAAGGTCAGAACTTCAATATCGAATTCGATCGCAACACCGGCTACATGAGCAAATATGAAGTAAAGGGCACCGAAATGCTTACAGATGGAGGCCATCTCACCCCCAACTTCTGGAGAGCCCCGACCGACAATGATTACGGTGCTAACCTACAGCACAAATATGCAGCATGGAAAAAACCGACAATCAAGCTTGAGTCTCTCAAATCGGAAATGAACAACGGTCTCGCAGTTGTCACCGCAGAATATTCTATGCCCGAAGTGAAGTCCTCACTTAAACTGACATACGAAATCAATGGAGAAGGGACAGTGAAGGTGACCGAGGCACTCACGGCAGACAAGAACGCTGAAGTGTCAGGAATGTTCCGTTTCGGCATGCAGATGCAGATGCCTGAATCATTCAGCAGCATTGAATACTACGGAAGAGGTCCGATCGAGAACTATTCCGACCGTAATCATTCTACACTTCTCGGCATCTATAATCAGAAAGTTGCCGACCAGTTCTATCCCTATATCCGTCCGCAGGAGACAGGAACCAAGACCGATATCCGCTACTGGAAACAGCTCAACAACGCAGGTAACGGTCTTGAGTTCATGGCTGAAAATCCATTCTCGGCATCAGCGCTCAACTACTCTATCGAAAGTCTTGACGGCGGCGAATGGAAACAAAACACCCACTCTCCCGAAGTACAGAAAGTGGACTATACCAACGTGCTTATCGACAAGGCGCAGCTTGGTCTCGGCTGTGTTAACAGCTGGGGCGCAATGCCTTTGAAAGAATATCAATTGCCCTATGGCGATTATTCATTCACATTCATTATGAAGCCTGTGTTCCATCAGTTTCATAATTAAAGAAAACCCAGAATCAGCCACTATGCAAATAGCGTGAAAATGCTCCAA
>CAJTZQ010000117.1 GCA_910583795.1 uncultured Muribaculaceae bacterium | reverse complement strand
ACAAATCGCCTCGGTGCTTAGATATTACGTCGATTTATGGGATTTTATAGATTAAAATTTGGATAGAGCGCAGTAGCCATCAGGATGAGGTGAAAAAGCTTTTGCCTCAACTCAAATCAATCTCACGTCCTACTTCTAAAGAAAAAATTCTTATAGATAACATACTTGAATCGTGCAATACGACTAAGAGTACTTACAATGCAGCAAACGGTTTCGGTCTTTATAATCCCGACGACTCATTACATATAAAGGCAAAATGTCCGGAAAAATTCAGTATAGAGAAAGCCTTATCCTTTAAAAACAAAGGGAGTATTTTTTATTTTAGAAGCAATAATAGAGCTCAAGAAATTATGCTGAAAATAATCGAGATTATAAAGGAGAATGCAGATTATGAGTTTAAAAATTCCTGGGGAGAGACTGTCCGTTTAGGGAATACGCCTAAATATAATCGATATGGAAGCGGACTGAAGGCACTTGCAAAACCTGAAATGTGGGAAGAATTTTATAAACGAGAAATCAATTCGCCTATAGACATGTTGCGTCTTGATATTTCGATTTCCAATTTCGAAAAATATAACTCACCGTTTTTTCCTCTCTTTAAGCGTTTACTTGGTAAAGCGTTCCATCAAGAAAACACTATGAATGAGTTAAAAGATCTCCCCTATTACTCTCAGGCATTTGAGGTATGTAAATGCCTTATAGAAGAATTTGGGAATTGTCTTGAAACATGGAGAATCTCTACCGATATTTTGGGAGTGATAGTTACAACGGTCTCTGTTCATGAGATGGTTCACAGATACAATGACAGCTATTCCAGGTATAGGAATGAAGATGACCATTCCGTTTTGGGCGTATGGCCATTCAGCATGTTATGCAGTTTGTTGGTTAATAGTTCATCAATATGTGATGACGATCTATTTGTCGACTCGTTTTCCGTGAGGTATGAGTATTATCGCAAACTTGGATACAAAAAGTGTTTTAATCCTGTCAATCCTTCCGAATATCTTCGCCTTTGGAATCTTGGACTAATCACTGACAATGAATTCTGGCATGAGATGCTTGGTCGTGAATCATCTCCGGAAATGGTTGGATGGCTTACAGAACGCCTACCCGGAGTGGAACGGCGTCATAAATGGCAAAAGCAAATTCGCGAACTTACTCCTGTGGAATGTGATTTCGTAAATACAGCAGTCAACCGCATTTTGGATATTGAACTGCAACGCGGCGATACCCCTACTGTGGTGACTAAACTTGCTCATAATATTAAAATCATCAAAGGTGTTGATTATCTGATCAAGATTCTTTCAGGTTTGGGAAAAGAAAAACCGAAATGTAATATTTGGTCGGTAGGTGAAAATAAGCGCGACACATTAACATGGTTACTTCATGTAAGTTGTCCGTCTGATGAAGACACAGCCTATGAATTAAAAAACAAAGCTGAATCCGCCGGCATTTCCGAGGAAAGACTTGTGGAGGCAGCGATGTATTCTCCACGTTGGTTGAGTCTTGTGGAAGAGGCTATCGGATGGCCCGGACTTGAAAGCGCTGCATATTATTTCATGGCACATACGGGAGAAAGATTGGATGAGAGTGTGAAATCTCATATATCCCGTTACACATCTGTAGCTCCTGAAGATTTTGCCGATGGGGCATTTGATCCGGTATGGTTTAATGAAGTCTATAAACTTCTTGGTAAAAAGCGTTTTGAGGTAGTGTATGATGCTGCCAAATATATCTCTGAAGGAAATCGTCACACTCGTGCCAGAAAACTTTCAGATGCATCCTTAGGTATATTGAAAGCTAAAGAGGTTCAAAAAGAGATTGTAGACAAACGTAATAAGGATCTTGTTGTGGCTTATGGTCTTATTCCCCTTGGTCGAAACAGGATAAAGGATCTGCGGCAGCGTTATGAATTGCTCAATAGATTCCTTAAAGAAAGTAAACAGTTTGGGTCTCAACGTCAGGCGAGCGAAGGAAGGGCTGTGAAATTGGCGCTCGACAACCTTGCCCGTATAGCCGGATTTGGCGATTCAACCCGTCTCACCTGGAGTATGGAGGCAGATCTGATTAAAGAAATTTCTGAATATTTATCACCAAAGGAAATTAATGGTGTAATAGTTTACATCGAATTACAAGATGGGATTCCCTCTCTTGTGATAGAAAATAAAGGAAAGCGCTTGCAAAGTATTCCATCCAGGCTCAAGAAAGACAGCAATATTGTAAAATTGCGTGAGATCTATCAACAATTAAAGGATCAGCATGTCAGAGGGAGATCCCTGTTGGAAGAGGCAATGGTCAATGGATCCGAATTTACAGGAGAAGAGATAGCTCAATTAAGCGAAAATCCGATCATCTGGTCGCTTTTTTCACGTCTGGTATTAGTGAATGATAGCAATATTTTTGGATTCCCGGGCAATGATGGTCGTTCTTTAGTTGCTGCAGATGGTGAAGTGTCAGAGATTTTACCGACTGACCATTTACGCATCGCCCACCCATATGATTTTATGAATACAGGCGTATGGAGCGCATACCAGACAATTTTATTTGAGCGCCAGTGGAGGCAGCCGTTTAAGCAAGTTTTCCGTGAACTGTATGTGCCCACTTCTGAAGAAAAAGAACAATGGAAGTCTATGCGTTATGCAGGCAATCAAATTATGCCTGCCCGCATTGTTGGATTGCTTAGAAAACGGCAATGGACTGTGGATTACGAAAATGGTCTGCAGAAAGTGTGTTTCAACGGAGATATTACGGTAGTGCTCTATGCTATGGCAGACTGGTTTTCTCCTTCAGATATAGAAGCCCCTACTCTGGAATATGTTGCTTTCTATGACCGTCGCAGTTTAAAAAACAAGAAAATAAAAGATGTCAAGCCGATAGTCTTTTCTGAAATAATGCGCGATGTAGATCTTGCTGTGAGCGTAGCAAATGCTGGAGGTGTAGATCCGGAGACCAGCCATTCCACAATTGAGATGCGTCGTGCTATCGTTGAACATGCCATGCCGATGTTTGGTGTAAACAATTTCGAATTATCCGGTAATTTTGTGAAAATACATGGTTCTCTTTGCAATTATAATGTTCACCTCGGAAGCGGAGTAGTGCATAAGGAAGGAGGGAATCAGATAGCTGTTTTACCGGTACACACACAAGGAAGAGGTCGTATCTTTTTACCGTTCCTTGATGAAGATCCCAAAACAGCGGAAATAATTTCTAAAATTTTACTCTTTGCTGAAGATACAAAGATAAAAGATCCTTCCATTCTTGATCAAATATAATTTATCTCGAGAAAGGCGACATCAAAATTTGAGAGGATTTGAGTGTCGCCTTTCTTGTTTATAGTCGCCTTTCTTGTTTATATTGGATGCTTACTTGATGGCTTATTATGGGTATAATATAATATGACTATAATGACATTTTTCTTATGAGACACCCTTTGAAATGAAAAAAATAGGTTCTCATCCTTAAAAATATTGTAGATTTAGCCAATTTATATTAATTTTGTCATCGATTTCGCATCCTTCTATACTCCATAAAAACTCTATGGCTAATCTTGAACGAATTTCTAAAACCAAATATCTTAAAGTTCTTGCACACATAGCGATTCTACTTACTATGTGCGCTTGGGGTACCTCTTTTATAAGTACCAAGGTCTTGATGGTGGATGGCGGATTGACGCCGGTAGAAGTATATATTTACCGATTTATTATGGCATATCTTCTTCTACTTCTGCTTACCTTCCGACAAATTCGATCTAACAATTGGAAAGATGAGCTTCAACTTCTATTGTGTGGCATGTGTGCCGGTTCTCTATATTTCGTTACAGAGAATTATGCTTTGAAATATACTTCAACCGGAAATGTATCCTTATTAGGATCCATCTCCCCTATTTTTACCACCATACTTGTGGCAATCATCTATCGGATAAGAATGAAACCCGGTGTAATCTTGGGATCTGTCATTGCATTTGCAGGTGTGGCAAGTATCGTATTTAGTCATGGGGAAGGTATCGAGATTAGACCGACTGGTGACATCTTGGCTTTAAGCGCCTCTATGTCATGGGCAATATATGCTGTTGCAATCCGACGCTTAAGTCCAATATATAGTACTTTGTTTATTACAAGGAAATTATTTTTTTATGGAGTGATAACAGCATTGCCTTTGCTTCTGATACAAGATGAACCTTTGCATCTATCGGTGCTGTTTAATTTCAGTCAGCCTCAGTTTGGAATGAATTTTATGTTTCTTGTGATTTTCTGTTCCGTGTGTGCCTACATTATATATAATGAGGGTATGAAAATACTCGGTTCAGTCACTGCGAGCAATTATCTATATCTGCAGCCTCTTGTAACAATGGTTGCAGGTTATTTCATATTTGACGAGGTGATCACACCATTGGGCTATTTGGGATGTGTGTTGATTATCGGTGGTCTTGTGATTTCTGACAAATTGCAATGGGATTTTAAAAGATATAGATAAATTGATGTGTCAGCAAGTTGTTTTATCTCCTTTGGCAACAATTTAAATTAAGATACGTTAAAATTATTAGGAAACGATTTTTCGTTTCCTAATAATTTTTTATCCAATGATTATTTGATCGGGTTAATTATGATAGACTATAATTCATATTTAGACGATGCAATCGCCATGGCGCGTGCAGCAGGCGATATCCATCTTGATTTTTTCCGTTCTTCAAGGCTAAACGTTGAGACAAAATTGAACGACAGTGATATAGTGACAATAGCAGACAAGGAATCTGAGAAATTGATCACGTCTGTAATAACTGAGAAATATCCTGATCATGGCATTATAACAGAAGAATCTGCTCCTCTGCATGAAGATCGAGAGTGGAGATGGGTCATAGATCCTCTTGATGGAACTACCAATTTCAGTCAGGGGCTCCCTAACTTTTGTGTTTCTATTGCATTAGAACATGATGGAGAAGCTGTTGTCGGGGTGGTTTACGCACCTTATCTCGGAGAGTTATTTCACGCTGTAAAGGGAGAGGGGGCTTTCTTCAACGGCAAAAAAATATATTGCGCCAGTAAAACTAAACTGTCTGAATCAGTAGTGGCGACTGGGATGCCTTTTGATAAATTAGACAATCGGGATAATAATCTCCGGGAAATTTGTAATGTTGCACCTAAGGTAAGGGGGATAAGACGATTGGGATCTGCGGCGCTTGATCTTTCTTATGTGGCAGCAGGTTACCTTGACGGTTATTGGGAATTGAATCTAAAACGATGGGATGTAGCTGCAGGTATGCTGATCGCAAGAGAAGCGGGAGCCACAGTTGTATCTATCCGGGAAAACAGAAATTTTTCTATTATGGCAGCATCTAATGGCATTGCCGATCAAATGGTGTCATTGTTGAAATAATATAATAAAATCAAAGTAAAAATTAACGGCTCTTAAGAGCCGTTAATTTTTACGTGTTTCGAAACTCTTTAGGAGACATTCCGACTTTCTTTTTAAAATATTTTCCAAAAAAAGACTGCGAAGGAAAATTCAGTTCGTCAGATATTTGCTGAATGTTGAGATTCGTGGATTTTAAAAGGACCTTAGCCTCGAGTATCACATATCTTTCTATCCATTCCACGGCAGAAAAACCGGTCTCTTTTTTCATTGTGCGCGATAGATGTTTGGGTGATATTTCCAGTTTCTCTGCATAAAAATCAAGGAAACGTTGTTCCTTGAAATGTTTCTGCACGAGTCCTAAAAATCTTGTGGTGATTCTATTGTTGCCTTTGAAAAAATCATTGGCTAAGGGTTGATAGCATTTATAAGCCATCTCATAGAAAAAAGACGACAATCCGAGTGCCATAGCTTGATAAGAAAATGGATTATCTTTTTCATTGAATATTGTGGCTATTCTATGGTATAAATTCTCGAATCGACTCAAAAGCTCAGCCGGTATTTTTACAACCTGTTCTCTTATTCAATACTTCGGTTATTTTTTGAGAGTTTGTTAACGGCTCCGAGGAGCCAAGTG
>CAJTZQ010000116.1 GCA_910583795.1 uncultured Muribaculaceae bacterium | reverse complement strand
TATGGGAATCTATGCAGTATATAGTATCCTCTTTTATAACAACGCTTTGAGGCTCGCCCATTATCTCAGGGGAATCCTCATTGAATTCAATCGTTGTAATTGTTTTAAGATTTTTAGATATCGGGACAGATTCTTTTATGTCGATTTCAATTCCGATGGGGTATTGGGATGCATCATACTTGTTCGATGCATCATTATCCTGTGTGCTCCTGTCAGTTTTACAACTATTACAGAAGATGGTCAGAAGTATTAAAATAGATATTCGATTCAAAACAGAATAAATTATATTGTTTTCCATTGGACCTTATCTCAAAAGTCAACAGAAGGGATCACTCGATATTAATTTTTACCACTTGTTTTCAAGATCAAGGTAAAGACATATCAGTGATCCCCGATGTTGTCATTTTTTGCAGGATGCTGTCTTATTTTTCATAACAGCATTTTTCCGGACCCTTGCCCGCACAATTGCATCCCCAGCCGTTTTCATACTTCACGGGAACGACGTAAAGAAATCTCTGTGGACCTTCTCCTTCAGTTGCAGTGAGAGCCTCGATGTTGGCGATCTCTTGAGGTGTGAACTGATGACTGGTAGTGCTGTTCCCTGTAAGGAAACAGCCTCCTGCTGCGAGGGCTGCGAAAGCAAGCCCAAAGTAAAACGGTTTTTTCATGATCGATAATTTAATAAGTATTATTGATTGTTTATCTCTCCGGACAATTCGAATTGAATGTCCGGTTTGTTGTTTTCGAAAAGGATTAAGATAGTGCGGAAGAATTCACCCTGGACAGTATCTCGAAAGAGGGCTTTAAGTTCATAATCCGAATCAGGCGGGATCACTTTAGAAGAGACTGAGGCTTCAGTACATTCACAAGATGTAATTACTTCTCTGACTTTCAGAGTATCAGCGAAGGAATTGTGAAGTCGGAACGTATGCACGACTTTCTCTTCCGGTGTAATTCTACCAAAATTAAATTCATGAATTTCTTCCTCATACTGCAACTGTTGGCTATCTCGATCTTCCCCCTCTATCAAGGATATATACATCTTTGATAGATTTGTACCTGTCACTGGATTTCCCAAAGCTATCACTCTGTGATCCTGATCAATTAGAAATGTCTGGAGCGCGGTGCTATTGGGAAATTGGTTCAATCGGTTGATCTCGTCTTCGGGATCAGATATCATCTTTCCCAGGAAATGGTTAAATCTAACAAGATGCTTGAGCTCCGTTTGTTTGTCAGCGGCCGCTATCATAATCACTGCCACAGATTTGTTTCCCTTTGCCGAATCCACCCTGTTCATGAATTCGTTCCAGAACGGGAGTTTCATACGGCATCCTGTGCATCCTGTGGAATCATAATATGATACGATTGTAAAGTCAGCGGTCGGTGGAGCAATCATCTCACCGGTGACGGTCATCATGGAATCGGGAAACAGGATCTCCCTCCCGATCCATTCCTCCACAGCCTCGGCATAGATATCCCTCGCCGATTTCTTGCAGGAGGAAACCGACAGCACTGCGAGAGCAATGATGATAAGATATGGGAAAATCCGTTTCATGAGATTAATATATGAATTGTCGATAGTGGTTAATCAAGAGTCGAAAGTTTATAGTTTCTCAAAATAAACTTGAACTATCACAATTCGAACCAACCGGTATAGCTGCCGTCAGGTGTGGCTATTTCTATATAATATTCACCTTCCTCACCATCGAAAAAGATTTCAATCTGAGAGGAATCAGATGAAGAGCCGGACCAAACCCGTAGTGAGGACTCTGAGGATACGTTAACTTGAAAATCGTCTCCCTCCAAAGGCAATGAAACAATCAATCCGCCTTCCTGTACAATGATTGTTCCATGTATAGGTGCAGGGGGCGCGAATGTGTGTTTGCCACGGTCATGCTGTTTCCTTACTATGACAGGCAAGACCGGTTGTTCTTCCTTGGGGGCACCCGAAGCCATGCCTGAGAAAATAGCTAAAAGTAAAATTAAAATAGATGTTATTTTTTTCATGGGGTTAAAATTTTTCTGCAAATTTAGATCAAAAACATCCAGTGTGTCAAATATAAATCTATTTTTAACATATATGAACCATTCTGCAAGATTACTATGTATGTTTATAAAAATCAAATAAATAGAAATTGTTAAAACTGTTAAAATTCTGCATCAATTCTCATCTATTGATATTCAAATATTTTTGAGTGCAAAAAAATGAGATTTTTTGTGTCTCGATCACCAAATGTTAAAAAATATAGTTTCCCCATTAGATGGTTGCTGAGTTATGTCAAGTATTTATGGTATAGATAACAATTGGGAGAGGTGTCAACTTTAATTTTGTTGAACAGCCTTGTTTTCATAGAGGAAACCGTGGATGGTTTCATATCAAGAAACAGGGCAATCGCCCTATAGCTGAATCCCGCGAGACTATAAATCACGATATTGATTTCGCGTTGGCTCAGGTCGTACTCTGTTGATATAATATGAAGGATATTCTCCATTAATGTGTTCACCTCTCTCGTCAACCTTTCCAATGCTTTATATCCAATATATTCTTCATACGGGTTTCCCTGTTTCCCATGATTCCCTGCGTCATTATTTTGGGTAAGGTAATCGCTCGTATTGCATATTAACGCCGACACCTCCACGTGTGCTTTCCTGTATGAACTGACAGACCTGTTTCTGTACGATTCCATATCCTTGCTGAGATAATCGAGTTTTTTCGATTTTTCTTTCAATTCACTACAGATTTCAGAGTGCATTTTATTGAGATATTCCACTTCCAAATCACGAAGGGTGCTGATTTTTGATATTTTATCATTTTTGACAGACAGTTCATCCTCTTTTTCTTTTAAAGACTTTTCAAGTAAAAGACGTCGGTTATCCAAATCTTTAATTTCATTTTTTAAAGAGTCAGTCAGATTTCCAAGATTGTTGATGGTTGCCATCTTTTCTTTCATTAAATCTTTTAAACTGTTTAAAATTATCCGTAATTTCACAAGCTCCTCTTCCTGCATCTTCAATCTGAACTTTCTTCTCTTGTCTATATGTATCGATATCAACAGTATAATCGCAATCAGCAATATGGCTGTTAACACCCCAAGATAGATAATCTCCAATCGTTGGTCTGAAAGCATTTTATAGAATCCATTAGTCTGCCTGAGCATCTCTTTCTCCTTATGGAGCAGATTAAAAGACATCGCCTGTTCCACCGCTTTATTGGAGTTTATTATCACCGAATCCTTAAGATTGAATGATGTCTGGAAATCATTTTTGTATAAGGCGATCTTGCTTCTCAGGTCATACCATGTGATTGAGTCATTTAAAGACATGCCTCGACCTTGCATGAGGTCGACACACTTCTCCACATCGTCAAAGTCGTTCAACAGAATGCCGCATTCGCCCCACAAGGCATAATCGGATCCTTCCATTGCTTCCGGAAAAGATCTGTTGACTGTGTCATAAATGCTCGATGCAGAATAAATATCACCCTTAAAGAAAAGATTGGATGCCAGTTTCAGATTAATTCCCGTTGAGGCTACAGAATCATCCACTAATCGCGACATGTGGAGAGCCCGTTTCAATATTGAATCCGCCAGTTCATATTTCTCGTTGTGCATCGCTGCCACTCCATATCTGCTGAGGGCATGTATCAGTCTTGCAGTGTCGTTTGTAAGCCTGATTTTTTCAAGCCCCTTACGTGTGAATTCCAACTCTTCATCGCCGATATTATCCCAACCGTAAGATACACCTTTATTGGTATAGGCAAGTCCGGTATAGAGAATATCTCCTATCTGTTCCCCAACGGTTATTGCTTTGTCATATTCTTTAATACCGGCTGCAGGCTGGTTATTGTTTGAAAGATATACGGCATAGAAAAAATGTGTAAGCATTTTTTCACGCGACGGATTGTCTTTTTCTCCATAATAAGCCACGGCTGGCGTCAGAATAGAATCGGGATCCACGGAAAGACCGTTTTTCATTGCGGCAGCAAACAGCAGGATGCTGTATCTTGCTGTTGATTCCGTCTTGTGAATCGAGGATCTGTCGATTGTCTGCAATAATGCCAATGCTGAATCCGGATGTTGGTCGAGCATGGCATCTGCATTATCAAGCTTCCGATCTATGTCTGCATTCTGACAAGATGACAAAAAACAAAATGCCAGTATGATTGAAAATATATATGAAATTGATTTCACGATGTTAAGATTTAGAGTTGACGGATTAAGGTGCATTCTCTGTTGAGTATCTCATGTCATAAATATAAAACACGTCGTCAGACCTTTCGGGATTGATGCCGATTATTCTTGAGTCGTCAACAACGAATGAAGCCAATGACACGTCCAGTGTCATTTTTAATAAGGGCTTGCCTTCAAAATCAAACTTTTCGACTACCGAGGAATGCCGATCAATGTCGCCCCACGGGAAACCGAAATAACTTGCGTATACATCATTTCCGTCAGTAAAGAGCCATTCGTAGCATACGGGGTTATAGTCCACATTGTATTTATATTTCCCGTTCAGTTCTTCATCAGTATACCGATAAAAATCAGGAGGGGTGTCAGTCCCTACGAATGAATTGATTTTTAGATGGTCATTGTCGATATCGCCAAATTCAATCCTGTCTATAAAATAATATGCACAGGCAAAATGTCTTCCGTTTGCGACAATCCAACAATCGTCAAATTCTGTATAATAATCATCCCCCATTGTCTTCTGCAGGTCAAACGTCTGAGGGACACTGTCCAGAACTGTCCCGGAGCTAAAATCGATCAAACGTCTTATCGAGCTTTTGGGAGAAGAACATCTTGCCAGATATTTATCCCCTGAAACATGGTTTATTTCCCATAGGGATTCATTAAGGTCAGACCTTTTTACATGAAAGACTTTTCCGGGGATGGCACAACTGTCTGTAAGTTCGAAGCAATGAAAAGAGTCATTGGCATGATCCCTGACAATAAACGTATCGGAGTTTCCGTTTTTAATGACCGTGGGCAACAGGCATTCTTCAGGCGCCTCCCCGTAATCACAAAAAGAATAGAGATATTTCAGATTCTTGTCAAACACAGCATAATGCGATTTACGGGTTTCGCTGACATCACTGACAACAATGAATGGATCCACATCGTAGATAGTGCCCGGTTTTATCACAACATCCATGCCGATTGAATCCGCACTCAATGTTATGTTGTCCGGAAACTGAATTGAAGTATTTGATTTATTGTCTGTCTGTTTACAACCTATACAAAAAAACAGAAACGCAAAATAAAGGGAATAACGAATATTCATAATTATAATAAATTTAAAACGGTTATAACTAATTAGTTATAACCGTTTTATCGTCACCAATTGCTGACGGTTGCTTTCAATTCATCAATATTCGACATTGCCTCTGAGGCGGGGATATCGAACGTGCGCATTTCTGTAACGACCGCACCGGGTATGACCGCATCAATTAGCGCCTGCGCAGAGGGAACCTGACCCAACTTCGAATATTCCCCGAATGTATACTTTGTAAAGCGGTAGCCGACACCCACCCCCTGACGGTTGAGCCACCAGCCGTTGCCGAGATCTACCGGTGCTGAATTCTCACTTATATCACCCGGTGCCGGGAAATACGTCAATTTGCCATTAGCTCCAACACCCACGGCAACATTATCGGAATAGTCTCCACTCATTTTGAACGCCGAAGCTTTCAACACAGCTGACGCCGGTTTAACTCCTGACGCCGGGCGACGCGTTACTGTCAACGATGTAACCACACTATCTTTCACTTCTTCAGATTTTACGGTCGACTTATGTGTGCATGCTGATGAAATCAGCAACAATGGAATTGCAAATATTATTTTTTTCATCTTTAGGGGAAAGTTGAATTATGTAATCTCCTCTTATGAAACGACAAAAATGTAAAATATTGTAAATAAAATCTCAAAATTAACAATCAAATTTAAAAATATGTTAAATATTTAATTATTTTTATGTTTAATAGCATTGTTTTGAAAAATATTTTATAATTTTGCATTGAGTTTTTCATGGTATTAGATTTTAAGGT
>CAJTZQ010000115.1 GCA_910583795.1 uncultured Muribaculaceae bacterium | reverse complement strand
TTCAGGTGTTTTGGATGATGTTTTTTCGGAACATCAAACTGAACACCCTACTTAATAACTAACACGCATATATTGACGTGATCTCAACTTCTTCCCAATCCGTAACTGCTATCAATTGCAACCTTGTAATATAATGTTAAAAATTTCATTCAATATTCTAATATACTATAGAATTGTTTAATGTTGTAATACTATACGAACTTAATTTCCAACTGCATATATATAACAATACTTTAATAAAGCTAACCGGAAATTTATTGTAACAGTTTGTGCATAACCTGTGTCTTGTTATTAGAAAGTATTTTTAAGTTATGACAAGCGAAGAGTTTAAAGTAATCATTTTGCCTTATTATAAAAATATGTATCGTGTTGCAGCTTCTATCATGAGAAGCAATGACGCGGCAGCTGATGCAGTGCAAGATGCAATGCTTAGACTATGGCATAGCCGTGACAAACTTAAAAATGTAAGAGACTTAGAATCGTATTGTAACAATGTTGCTCGGAATGTGTGTATTAATACTATACAACGAATAAAAATCACATCTTCCGCAGATACAATTCCAGATGTTATGTCAGATGATGATGTGCATGACAGAGTAGAATGGCGTGACTATTCTACTTTTGTAAATAGAGCCATCAACCGTCTGCCCGAAGACCAAAGATATGTGTTAAGACTCAGCACCTATGGCGGTTTATCAAATTCGGAAATATCGGAACTTCTTGGCATTTCACAAGTGAATGTACGTGTTATGTTAAGTAGGGCACGCAACCGACTTAAAGAATTATTATCAAAATAGACTGAATATGGAATTAAAAGAAATAAAGTTTTTAATTGATAAGTACTATTCGGGAGGGATATCTCCTGATGAGTATGAAAGCCTGATTTCTTCTCTTAAAACGGTGGACGAATTACCCCAGGATTTGGAAGAGGAACGCAGAATGCTGTTTGCTCTTGAAGCATGCGAACCGATAATACCGGAAAACTTTGAAAATAGGCTTATAGATGCGATAGATCAACGGGATAAGCATAAAAATAGTATCATAAAGAAGTTTATAACCAGATCAGTGGCTGCTGCCATATTGATATGCGTAACTGTTGGATTATTTCTTTATGAAAATAAAGAGGTATCGCATTCTGAATTAATAGCCGATGTTGCTCCTTCACAATCATCCGTTTTCGAACCTTTTGAAACAGTAAAGATGGTTAACCAAATAGATACATTGAGAAACACTGATACAAATGAATCTATAAAAAGCACAAATGGAATTCAAGCAAATATCAAAGAAGAATCAATATCAACAGAAATAAGCGAAGATGATTTGGAACAGGCTGTTCACATCGTGGATGAAGCCTTGTTGAGTGTCATATCCGGAATATGCATGAGCAGAGATAAGGCTGTGGGTTATATGGAGGAAATACAGATAAATCAGAAAATAGAATTTAATTTATAATAAATATGAAAAGGATATTCACAACAATTATCGCGATTATAGTTATGGCGATTGGTGTAGTCGCTCAGAATACTCAATCCAATGAAAAATCGGGAAATAAAGAAAGTAGAGTGGAATTATTGAATTATCTCACCTCGCTTCCTGATGTGAGTGTGACTTATCTTTCAAAATCGATGATTCAGAAAATTCCTAATAAAAATCCTGACAGCCCACTTGGTTTGTTAATAAGCAAAGGTGGTGTCAGTTCAGTAAGGGTTTTCGAACTCGGTACTCCCGAAGCGGAAACTGCAGGTAAGAAACTTATGAATTCTTATATTTCAGAATTTCGGGGAAAGGAACCTGAATTGCTGATGTTTCAGAAAGATACTTCAAATGAAATTCAAATTTATGGACTCCCTTACATTAATGATATTTATAAATTCAATAGGGTTATAATGTATTCAAAGATGCAAAGGAAAAAAGCTCTTCTAATTATCTTATCAGGTTCGATACCGGAAAGTAGTATTGGTCAACTAATTGATTCATATTCTAAATAAGTGTGTGTCACACCAAGCATATATCCATAAATTTTAACATAGATGAGGCAAAGTAGGTAAAGAATACCTTAAATTATTGTAACACATAAATAATTAAAGTAAGCTGCTTATGAAAATACAAGTTGCTACACTCGTCATATCCCTAATCTATAGTTTATCGATTGCAGCGCATGCAGTTGACAAAATAACTATACAAGGGAGCGTATATGACAAAACTTCGGATACACAGCTGTTTGTTGTCGATGCGAAATTGCTGAGCGTTCAAGACAGCGCCATCGTTGCTAAAACAAAAGCAGTTGGAGAATATGACGGACCTGTTAGAGGAGAATTTGCTCGAGAAATGGAAGTTGATATGTGTAATAGTTTGTTATGTAGAGTGCTAAAGTGGTGTCATAATATTGAGCGCAACACAAACGCAACAGAATATCGCTTTATTGAAAATGCATAATTATATAGAATTTTGTATAAATTAAGTTGGATTTTTTTATTGTAGGAAATTTTTGTAAGCTTGTAGTGTCATTGCAAATTTAATAATTTTTTGTTGAATTGAAATGGGATATGCAATAGTATAATTGATTATTGTCTCGCTCTGATCGCATCTGTTGCTCCAATTGAATCATGAGATGGGAATGGTTATTGTTTAAGTGGGGGAGCGGTCTAAAAGTAGATTTAATAGACAACCGCGCCCATTCCGATAATCGGAATGGGCGTGTTGTATATTTCTTGTCATGTTTAATTATCTCCATGATCAAGCACTTTTGTTTTATTTGTTAGTAATTGGATCGATCCAATATCGCAATAGCGGTTTTGGGTCAGACTTCGGACATTTATATAACCCTCCTTCGCCTTTGGATCCGCGTCGGGGTTTTATGAAGGTTCATTAGTTTGCTCTTCCATGCTTGTGTCATTAATTATAGATTGCCCTATATCTATTATATCGGATTGCTCTATCGTGTCAGGAGAGTTGATAGAGTTTGCATCATTGATATTATTGGGATCCTCGAGGGACAGGGATGCTGTCTGTGCGGTGGTCTTGTTGTTGGCGAGGAGTTGCTCGTCAGCGTCACAGATCGAGACGTAGGCTCCGTTATAGATGCCGTATACGCAATCGTCGCTCGCAGGTACAGCCGGACGTTTGGAGATGTCGGTCTGTAGAGTGCTGATGCTTGTGCCATGTGTCTGTGCGGTTGATTCGAGAGCCGCCACGCGTGCCGCAAGTGCGTTGTAGGTCGCGAGGTCTACGGTGCTTGTCGGGATGAGCGCGACAATCTCGGTCTTCATCTGCTGTAGCAGTACGGTCAGGGTCTGTGTGTTGGTAACGCCTTGCAGAAACGCCTCTATCTCGTTAAATGTGTCGATAACAGTTGTAACGTCACCGCTGCCTACAAGTGTGTCGAGACGCGATTTGAGTGCGTCAAGACTTGTCCGGAGAGATTCCACGGATGCTTTTATCTCGGTATCGTTATAGTTGGACAGGGTCTCCGCCTTTGCAAGCAGCTCGTATATCCGCTGTGCCGTATAGTTGATTTTTGCCATATCTGATTATTGGGTTACGGGTTGGGTCTTAACCATTATTATCTCGTCGTTGATGTCTGTCACGACCTCGTCATTGGCGTCGATGAGCGGTTCCCAGTCGCGGACTATAACCACTGAGGCTTTGGGGAGCAGCCTTGCTCCGGAGAGACAAGCCTTGACGAGACGTGCGATAGGTAGTGCAGCCTTATTCATCGGTCATCATTTTTGCTTCGAGGACTTGGGATCCGCATCGTAATGTGACCTCCATCCCTGCCGGGATATCGATGCCGATCACGATGTCGGGGTTAGAGTTGTTGTGGTATGTGCCGATGATGCATGGAGACATGCCGGGTATGTTTGCTGACACGATCACAGGATTGATGTCCTTGCGCTTGATCTGGACGCTGACTGGTCCGGTGCTTGTAAACTTGGCTGCATAGGAGCCGTTGTCGGCATCTTTGGTAAATGTGAGGTTTGTTATTGCCATGTTTAGTTTTTAGTTTTTAGTTGTGAGTTGTGAGATTTTAGTTGATTTAGCGTGATTTGGATTTGATTTTGATGATCCAGACCGCGAGGGCGATCGCAGCCACACCGAGAGCCGCTGCGCCCAACCAGATCAACGCCGATTGCCACCATGTAAGCGGTTTTTCGACTTCGACGGTTTTTTCTACCGGGTACGGCACAGGTCGGTCGATTGTGTCGGCTCTGCTTTTGACGTGGCGCAGGGAGTCGATGATGTGGAGATACATGGCTTTTTCGCTTTGCCATTCGCGGTTCCTGTCGGTGACCCGGTCACGCTCCCTGCCTACTGTGTCGCCGTTGTTGTCGACTGTGTAGGTGGTCTTGTCAAAGACATAGATTGTTTCTTTTTCTTTATCGGTATTATGTGACCTGATCATGGTTTTGATGAGCCATGTAAGGGAGTCGGTGTTGAGGGTGGTGTGTGTCGTTGTGGACGCGATGTATCGCGTCCGTACAGGTGAGCAGCCCTGCATGAGCATGCCGATCAGGATACAGGCTATCATTGCGAGGACGAGACCGGCTACCGAGACGAGACCTTCCCGGCATGCGCGGTGAAATTCTTTGTCTTCATGTTTCATGTGTGGGGGATTTTTGTTAATTTTGTGGTCGAGGAGAGAGGATGTCCCGGTGTATGGCTTCGGCTGTATGACGGGGCATTTTTTATGCTTACTCCGTGCGCATCACAGTCATGATTTGCGCGGTTGATTATTTAGGGTGCGAATGTGCGGGCGGTCTTCGCGCCGTTGTGCAGTAGGGTGCCGTAGCCGATGGCGTTGAGACGGCGAAGCCAGCCTTCGCGGAAGACCTTTTGACTTGGATTCTTGATGCAGAGGGTTTCGATGTAAGTGACGCGGGCGGCGTGGATCCGGGCGAAGAGGTATTTTTGATCGGGGTAGCCGTTGAGTGCGGCGAGGGTCTTGTCGCCGACGATGCCGTCCTGTTTTACACCGAGGATCTGTTGCACACGGGTGATGCCGGGCTTTCCGGATGCCCAGACCCAATCGACAAGGAGGTTGGCTATTGATTGGCTGGTTATCTTGTCTGCTTGCCATCTGTCCCAGTAGTGAGGACGGAGGACACGGTCGATGACGTCCTGATCCGTGAGGAGCCGGAGATCTTCGACGTCGATGTCTCCGTCACCGTCCTTGTCATAGCCTACGGCTCGCCATGTCTTGATTGTCACGCCTTTGTTGGTGGCTCCGCCACGGTCGGCTGGGTGGTTGGAGTAGCCGCCCTCAAACGACAGGATGAAGGGGGCGAGGATGCTTATTTTTGCCATAATTAGTCGTTAGTTGGTTGGTCGTTAGTCATTAGTTGCCGGATTCGTCTTTGGTGTCGATTGCGTCGGCGAGGTCGGATTTTTTGCGCAGGACCTTGAGGATGTCTATGCGCCAGGGCAGTCCCTTGTACTCGAAGTAATTGTTGAGGATGGAGGAGATCTCGACGCCGTAGAGGATGAAGAGGACACCCATGCTGACGACGGGTGTGCCGATCTCGGCTCCGTATGTGCGCCAGAGCATTTCGGCGAGTGTGACGATGCCGAGGTAGTCGACGGCTTTGTTGAGTGTGCGGCGGATGGCTCGTGATGTCCTTATGGTTTCGCCCCGTACTTTTGCCGCAAGGATGCCGAAGCGGAGGTCTACGAGTATCACGACCACGCCCAGTAGGAGCCACCATTGGAGGTGGCTGTAGTAGTCGACGATTGCGGTGCCGAGTATCGCCATGGATGCGGAGAAGAAGTTGCTGTCATGTTCCATGTTGTTGGTTTAGGGTTTAGGGTTTAAGAATCATTTGTCGGGAATGATTCTTTTGATTAATTTTGGGGTGAAAATTTTCTTTTCATGAGAATCGGGCATGCCGGGAGGAGGAGCCCGATGCAGGAACTGGCCCCGTAATGGGTCGGAAACAAGTTACTATTATTTTCAGAGCCGCATGCCGTGATGGTGGAGCGGCTCTTTTTTTTGTGTGCAGGAGGCAAAAGCTGCGCTTTTGAACGCGACAGCTCCGCGCTTTTGTGGG
>CAJTZQ010000114.1 GCA_910583795.1 uncultured Muribaculaceae bacterium | reverse complement strand
TGATAAGCAACATGTTCATGTCGACCATCGGCGTGAAATCCACGCGGATCTGCATTTTTTTCTGGGCGCCTTTCTTTCCGTTGCCACCCGAATTTTGTTGAACTTCTGCCATGGTCTTATTCTCCTGCTTTAAGTGCGGTCAAAAACGTAAACTTATTCATGTGGATAGTCTGAAGATTGTCCATCACCATGTGTATGATGTCGAACGGAGTGTTCTGGTCAGCCTTGATAGCAACACCTGTACCATCCTTGATAGCCTGCGCGAGGTTGTCGTTTTCAGTCTGGCGGAGTGCTTTCATCCACATTTGAAATTCATTGAGGGTGTTCTCATCAGAATTCCAGCTTACCGGAATACCAGTGATATGATTAGGATTTTCATCCTCACCGCTCATCCATTTGTCCATTTTGGTTTGTCCTTCCTGCTGGTCTGCGAGGTCAAGGAATTCGCCCATCTGCTGGAGGGGCACACCAAATGAACCCAATTTAGCGAAGGCCTGCTTCTGCGCAACGTTGAATTGTACTTTGTTCTTATGTGATTCGTTGTAGATTTCGCTCACTTTATCAAGCAACGCCATTCTCATCTTTTCGTTAGACCAAGCTGATGATGTGTCGTTGTTCATTGTAAGCCAAACCTTTCCTTCCGGACTGACGAGCACTTGCACAAAGTTAGTTTCCTGCACTTTTTCAGTTGAAACTGAAGGCGGGGTAATTACTGTGGTGGGCTCTTTCTGAAGGAAGGTCGAAGTCAACATGAAGAAGGTAAGAAGCAGCACCGTCACGTCACTCATCGCGGTCATGTCGATGAATGTACTCTTTCTGGCTATTTTTACTCTTCCCATATTAGCTATAAACTTATTCGGTTAGGTAAATTGAGATTCTCGTGTTCGCGAAACTCTGATTAGTGAGTTGCTGCGAAAGTAGCTACGATTGAGAAACCGATTTCGTCGATAGCGTAGGTGAGGTTGTCGATCTTGTTTGTGAAGAAGTTGTATGAGATAACAGCGAATGCACCAGTTGCGATACCGAATGCAGTGTTCACAAGTGCCTCTGAGATACCGGTAGAAAGCTCGGTAGAGTCAGGAGAACCAGAAGAAGCAAGAGCCTGGAATGATTTGATCATACCCATAACGGTTCCGAGAAGACCGACGAGAGTACCGAGAGTTGTGAGGGTAGCAACGATCGGAAGGTTCTGAGAAAGAGCAGGCATTTCAAGAGCTGTAGCCTCTTCAACCTCATTGCGGAGAGTTGTGAGTTTCTGCTCTTTGCTGAGCACTGTGTTAGCGTCCATCTCTTTGTACTTCACGAGAGTGTTGTAAACAACAGAAGCTACAGAACCCTTCTGCTTGCGGCAACGCTCCATAGCTGCATCGATGTTGTTCTTAGCGAGGTCAGCCTTGATGTCAGCAACGAATTTTGTTGTGTTGCCTTTGCCAGATGCTGAGCTGATAGCGATCCAACGTTCGATAGAAAGTACGATAACGGTGAGAAGAAGAGTCATAAGGATAGGCACGATAAAGCCACCCTTGTAAACTGTACCGGCGAGGTTGAGAGGGTGTCCTGCAGGGTCGTTACCCTCGAAGTTGCCGGGAGCGCCCATAGCGAAGAGGAAGATACATACCGCTGCAACGGCGCAAGCGATGATTACAAGGAAGGCGTTGCGGATGCCGCGAACGTTACTGATTTTCTCTTCCTTTTTCACTTTGGCTGCCACTGAAGAAGGAGCCTTGGGATTCTGAGATTCCATAATGTTAAATTGTGTTTGAAAATTGTTTGTGAATTATAATGTTTCGTTTGTTTCCGTGTCGGGACTCTATGACGCTTTTCAGCATCTTTGGGTTTTTCATGCCTTAGGTGTTATTTCTATCTTAGAACCTATGACAATGCAAAATTACAATTTAATTTGAAAAAAACAATATTTTCTTTTTGAAAAAAATGTTTTCATGGCATCATGTTTTACATAAATTATGCAAAAATTGGTGCTTGGTATATTGTAATCTATTGAATGTTAGTTAATAATGGCGGTCGGAACTTTTTTATAGCATCCGACCACCATATTAAATTTTTAACATTATGACCGGAATTTAAGCCTCTTTCACAGCTGCTACGCCCGGAAGGACTTTACCTTCAATAGCTTCAAGAAGCGCTCCGCCACCTGTAGATACGTAAGACACGCTGTCTGCCAGTCCGAATTTGTTGACGCATGCTACTGAGTCACCACCACCTACGAGTGAGAATGCACCGTTCTTAGTGGCTTCTACGATTGCCTCTGCGATGGCACGTGAGCCAGCAGTGAAATTGTCGAATTCGAATACTCCGGCAGGACCGTTCCAAAGAATTGTCTTGGATGGACGGATAGCTTCGGCAAATGCTTTGCGTGTTTCGGGACCTGCGTCAAGTCCTTCCCAGCCGTCTGGAATGTCGTTTGAGAGGCAAACCATAGTGTTGCAGTCATTGCTGAAAGCGTCGCCGGCAACACAGTCTGTGCCGAGGATAAGGTTAACGCCTTTCTCTTTTGCTTTTTTGATGATATCGAGCGCGAGATCGAGTTTATCGTTTTCTACGATTGAATCACCGATTTTACCACCCTGTGCTTTAGCAAATGTGTAGGTCATTCCACCGCAAAGGATGAGGTTGTCAACCTTGTCCATAAGGTTTTCGATGATGCCGATCTTTGTTGACACCTTAGAACCGCCCATAATCGCTGTGAACGGACGTTTGATATCTTTAAGGATATTGTCAACTGCCTTAACCTCTTTTTCCATGAGGTAGCCGAGCATTTTGTCTTCAGGCTTGAAGTAATCTGCAATCACTGCTGTAGATGCATGTTTACGATGAGCGGTTCCGAATGCATCGTTCACATATACATCAGCATAACTTGCAAGTTTCTGAGCAAATTTTTTCTGACGCTCTTTCATCTCTTTCTTTGCTGCATCATAGCCCGGATCTTCTTTGTCGATCCCTACGGGTTTGCCTTCCTCTTCAGGATAGAAGCGAAGGTTTTCAAGAAGAAGCACTTCTCCCGGCTTAAGTTCAGCTACAGCCTCATCAGCATTTGCACAATCGGGAACAAATTTAACGTCTGTGCCGAGTGCTTTTGCAACATCTTCACGAATCTGGGAAAGGCTGAACTTGGGGTTAACTTTACCTTTGGGCTTGCCCATGTGGGACATAAGGATAAGGCTGCCACCGTCGGCAAGTATTTTTTTTAGAGTAGGAAGGGCACCGCGGATACGGGTGTCGTCTGTTACTTTGCCGTTTTCATCGAGGGGCACATTGAAGTCCACTCTGACAATCGCCTTCTTTCCGGCGAAATTGTAATCATCAATTTTTGCCATTGGGTAATATATGTTTTGATTTTGACTTAGTGTTATGACAAATGTCTTTATCCTGTAGAAGGAACGTTATCTAATGTTGTTGCAAAGATAATGAATTTTGTCGGTATTACAAAGAATTATTCGTATCAATAAAAAAATGCTTAATTTTGCATGATGGAAACCTGTAACTCCATTTTATATGAATCTTAGCAAAAGTATTAGTGTCGATATTAACAACAGCGTGTGTCATGCTGAAGAGTGTAAGATAGATCATTCTCCTGAATATAATGCTGTTGTGGCTCTTTATCGTGATAAATTCGGCGGTTCGCCTGTTGCTGTCAAGCTTGAAGAAGCCGGTTCTGACAGAAAGTATTTTAGAATTCATGCACCCGGTAGGCCGGTGGTAATCGGTACATGGGGCGAAAATATTTGCGAAAACCAGTCATTTATAGGTTTAGCCAAATCGTTTGCTCTAAAAGGATTGCCTGTGCCTCTGATTTATGCTGTCAGTGATGATTCATCCTCATACCTTCAGGAAGACCTTGGAGATGAATCTTTGTTAAAACATTTGTGCGGACCAGAACGTATGGATCTGGCTGAAGATAGTTTGAAACAGCTTGTGGGAATGCAGACAGTTGACGAAAAAGAATGGTCACACTATGTCATGGTGCCTGAATTTTCTAAAAGACAGGTGATGTGGGATTTGAATTATTTCAAGTATGATTTCTTGAAACCATCTGGATTATTATTTGACGAAGATAGCCTTGAAAATGATTTTGAAACATTGGCGGCTACTCTTACATCATTCCCGGAGTCCCTATCCGGTTTTATGTATCGCGATTTTCAGAGCCGCAACATTATGAAAACTGAAAAGGGCTTACGTTTCATAGATTTTCAGGGAGGCAGGAAGGGCCCGGTATTGTATGATGCCATATCCTTTTTGTGGCAAGTGAAAGCGGCTTTTACAAAAGATGAAAAAAACATTTTATTAGGTAAATATGCATTCTTCTTGTCAAATAAAAGAAATATAGATCCGTCTGTCGTGTTGGATAATGTCGGTGTTTTTGTCCTGTTCAGAACTTTACAGGTGCTCGGAGCTTACGGATTTCGAGGGCTTGTGGAAAAACGTTCTCATTTTATAGAAAGTTTGCCGGGCGCGATTCGTAATTTAGGTGAGCTTGTGTCAGATGGTGTCGTTGATGCATATCCTGAGTTGAAATCTGTGGCAGAAAAGGCATTAAATAGCCGTTTTTACGGAAACGAAAAACCTGATAAGTTGACAGTAAGGGTTTTCAGTTTTTCTTATAAAAAAGGGTATCCGGAAGATCTGACAGGAAATGGAGGAGGATTCATGTTTGATTGCAGGGGGATGCATAATCCTGGACGTTACGAAGAATATAAATCCCTTACCGGTCTCGACAGGGAAGTTAAGCTTTTTCTCGAAGAGAGGGGGGAAGTGCAGACTTTTGTTGAAAATGCATTAAGGATGGTGAGTCCGAGTATATGCAGATATCATGAAAGGGGATTTAAAAATCTTCAGATCGGTTTCGGATGTACGGGCGGAAGACATCGGTCGGTTTATTGCGCGCAATCAATTGCCGAAAAAATAGCTTCAAATTTCCCGGAGGTAAAGGTTGAGCTTATTCATAGAGAACAGGGATTTTCTAAAACTTACAATCAATAAACAATAATTCAGTATGAAAGCAATGATATTGGCGGCTGGTTTAGGCACAAGACTTAAGCCGTGGACTCTCCATCATCCAAAAGCTTTGGTTCCTGTAGGCGGGATCCCAATGCTTGAAAGGGTAATAGTCAATTTAAAAAAGCAGGGGTTTGATTATATAGTAGTAAATGTGCACCATTTCCCCGATCAGATAATCGATTTCCTGATTCAAAAGGAATTTGGTGTTAGAGTTGTTGTCAGTGACGAGAGGAATCGTCTTCTTGACACCGGGGGTGCCATATTAAAGGCGTCAGAATTACTCAGACTTGATGAAGGCCCGGCATTAATACACAATGTAGACATACTCAGTAATGCGGATTTGGTTGATTTGATGAGAGCGCATAAAGATATCGGGTCTGATTCCACGTTGTTGGTAAGTGATAGAGAATCGAGCAGAAAGCTAATTTTCGATGGAAAAATGAGACTGACAGGATGGCATAATATACATGATGACAGATATAAGCCTGATGGGTATGTCTTTCAACCTGGACATATTGAATATGCATTTAGCGGTATCCATGTGGTTGATGAAAAGGTTATCGATGAGATGCTGAGAACGGAATGCGACAGTAGGTTTTCTATAATAGATTTCCTGCTTTCATCCCTAAATAATTGCAAAATCTCAGGATATCTCCAAAAAGATTTAAATCTTATAGACATAGGAAAGCCTGCGACATTATCGCAGGCTCAGTTCTTGGTATAAAAATAAGGATTAAGGACTTGACTGAGAGTATATGATTTTGCATAAAATAATGCAAAATACGGGTCATCAGATATCAGTATGCCTATGATGGTAGACTTGGCTGTTTTTATTTGAATTAAACTGGAAAACGCACCCCACAATAAGGAAAACAACCGCAATTCCGCCAAGCCACCAAGTTGTGGCAACGCTTGTAGTGAAACACGACACTATAAGTAATATCGATCCTATAATATAGGAGATAATTGACAAAGTTTTCATAAGGCAAAGAATTAAATAGTAATGATTTTTAGCATCAGACGGGCTCTTGCTTCCTAAAGGATTGCAGGAGCTTGATTTATTTGTATAACAAGGGGGTTATGTATAGGGTTTAAGCGGTTCGATATTTTAACATTATATGAATATGGTGTTAATTAACCTCTCACCCCGGAATTTTACATTGACCCCTCTTGATTTGGACGAATCGGTGCCGGTCGGAATATAAAAAAACAGACTGCAATTGATACAGTCTGTTTTGTAGCCGATCCGGGACTCGAACCCGAGTCTCCACCGTGAGAGGGTGGCGTGCTAACCGC
>CAJTZQ010000113.1 GCA_910583795.1 uncultured Muribaculaceae bacterium | reverse complement strand
ATTTATTCAGTCATTATGGAACCCCATAACTTCATCATAAATATCAAAAATCTGCCTGACAAATCTTCTCAATTCCTTCGACAAATAAATTTAAACAACTTCTAAGTGAATTGAAAAAATGGAAAGGATTGCCGAATTTTTGAATTGGAATCATCTTATTTTATTCATAAATTTGCAAACATTCGTTGATATTCAATTTCATCATTCGTTAATTCCTTATGGATAAAAACAAACTTACCAGAAGACAAGCATTAAAACTAATGGGCACCGGAGTGGCATCTGCTTTCTTTGCAACTTCAGGATTGACAACTCTCTCTTCTTGTGCAAAAGCTAAAAAGCGCATCATTTTATATTTCACCGGGACCGGCAATTGTTTGTATATTGCGCGTCAACTCGCAAATGAAAATACCGAACTGTTGAGTATTCCCCAGCTTGTGAAAGAAGGGAAATACGATCTGGAAGCAGATGAGATAGGTTTGGTTTATCCAATCTATGGGCATATGCCTCCTTATATGGTAAGGGAATATATAAAGAAAGCTAATCTGAATGCCGATTATAAGTTTGCAGTGCTGACCTATGGCAATAGGAAATGCAATGCTGTCGGAATATGGGATGAAATATCCAAGAAAGCGGGAAAACCGTTTGACTATATCACTACCATTATAATGGTGGATAACTGGCTTCCTAATTTTGATATGAATGAACAAATGAAGATTGACAAACATATACCTGAAAATCTTCAAAAAATCTCTGCTGATCTTAAAGAGCAGCGTCATTGGCATGAACCTTTTACGGATGAGGAACGTGACATGCATGACGGCTTTATCCGGTTTACAGGTATTGATCCGGAGGTAGGATTCCTTTTAAACAGTGAAAAATGTTTTGAAGTCACTGATGCGTGCATTGACTGTGGCGTGTGCACACAGGTATGTCCACGAGGGAATTATGAGCTCTCATCCTCAGGAGTGAAAATATCGGGAGATTGCGAATTTTGTTTTGCATGTATACAGAACTGCCCACAGAAAGCCATTAGATTTGCAAAAAATGAGGGGCATTTCCCGGATGGTTCTGAAGTGAACCCCAATGCACGTTATCGCAATGAGCATGTGTCTTTGATGGATATCAAACGATCTAACAATCAAAAGTGACAGCTACTTAAGATTAATGCCCATATCTTTTAATTTATTGATGTCGTGTCGGGTGATGCCTGACTTGATCAGTGGGACAGCTTCGTTATGATCATCAATAAAAATTGGTTCGGGAGAATGATATTCCTTACTTATCAATGATAAATTTTCTTTAAATTGACCACACCTTATGTTTGCAAGATCGAGAATAGTGTGAAAATATGATGTACTCGACGAAACAAACTTATTAGAATTCGCAAGTGCATTTTCATATTTATCTGCGTTGATTGATAAATATTCCGGCGACATCCAGATCATCATCGGCACATGCAATTGATAATAGGTTGGAGTGGGGGAGGCG
Organism: uncultured Muribaculaceae bacterium; assembly: GCA_910583795.1. Lineage (GTDB taxonomy): Bacteria > Bacteroidota > Bacteroidia > Bacteroidales > Muribaculaceae > Lepagella. The sequence continues at coordinate 5,376 of CAJTZQ010000113.1, read as the reverse complement.
TGAAGAAATCTGTTTCTTTCATCATCAAAAATATCTTCCCCGTGATCACTCGTATATATTAAAGTCGATTTTATTTTGTTTGTTGTGAGGCAATGGATTATGTAGCTTAAAAAATAATCGGTCTCTACAATTGTATTATCATATGCATTGATAAGCTCCTTTCTATATTTCTTATCGGCATCTACATAATTGTCAGGTGTGTATTTACGTGATCTGTCGGAGTATCTGTCAATATAATTAAAATGAGAACCATAAGTATGTATAACTATCAGTTGCTTTGTCGCTCCGTTTTTTATTTCAGATTCAATCATTTTCAACATGTCTGAATCTTTAATTTTTTGTCCGGTAGACATCTTATCACTTAGGAATATGCATTTATCCGCCTCTTCTGCAAAGAAGTCGATATAGGAATTGTTTCTTTGTTGTGTTGAAAGGTAGGTGGTTGAAAAATCTGCTTCCTTGAATGCGGTTATAAGACCTTTTACTTCATTGATAGAGTCTCCGAAATGAACTGCATCGAGATGTGAAAGCAATAATGGCACGCTTTTATGTGTCGTGTTGGATTGGCTTAACGTTTCCTTGAAACCGACTATGCCGTTTATATTGTCTAAATTTGAATTTGTTACTCTATCATATCCGAATAGACTCCAGTTAGGTGTTCTCGATGTTTCACCGATAACGACAATGCTCACATATCTGCATGAATCGCCTGTGTATGTTGCATTGAAACTAAAATCCGAAGAAGTGTCTTTATAGTTGGTTACAGCATACTGCCTTTTTAATGATTCGATGAGATTGTCAATGGCGTTTAATGGAAATGTCTCCTTCTCTATGTGATATGTTCCGCCAATGCATAGTGCAATTACTGTTGGAACTGCTAAAAAAAGACTGCCCAATGAAATTTTTGTCAAACAAGACGTTAGTTTATCAGTGATTCTCCATTTATGAATAAACGCTATGACGCCAGCCACTATCGGAGTTAGGTAAAGAGCCGTCACGACCACCAAAGATCCCAAAAGATTATCAAGCAGTTCAAAAACCTCTGAAGAATTTGTAGTGGCAACATTGAGCCACATATCCACGGAGATCACAGAACTCCCATAAAGATAATCGAGCACTAACTGGAATGCGGATAAAATCATGACCGGGAGCATTACCAAGGCGGCAACCCCGCTTTCCCTTATTTTTGAAATAATAAGGCAATACAAGAATATGGGAAGCAATATATTTACGGATCTTGACAGAAAAGAATAATTTCCTGAGATAGACATTATGATGTTGGGTACGATGCATACGCATAGTATCCAAAGGGAGAGTAAGTTCCCTTTTATATGGTCAGAGTGTCTTATGTGGCTAAAAAGCTTCATCTATATTAAAAATAAAACCTGTTTCTCCTTTACCTATGCCAAAATCAAGACGTACATTTGTATGTTTCTTGAATTCCCAACGATAGCCGATCCCGCAGTTTGGCAGCAATCGGTCTATTCTCATTCGTGGTAATTTTGGAAAGACTGAACCGACTCCTCCCCACACAACAATACCGTTCCTTCTCCATACATGCTGTCGGAGTTCTATGGTAAAATCCATTTCCCCGTTGTCTCGATATTTTCCCTCATAATATCCTCGCATGCATGAGCTGCCTCCAAATGTGGGAAGCATACCCCATGGAACATCTCCATAACTAATTTTGGTATGATATCTTGCTGCAATAATTCCACCTTTCCATACATTGAAATAATGATTAATATGGAAATCAGTGTCTGCAAAATAATCATCGTTCAATATATGTTTGGGATAAAATTTTTGGTTGAGCTCAATAAGCCATCCTTTTTCAGGAGCCGTGAGATTATCGCGTGTATCCCATCTCGCTTGCAATCCAATCCCGAAATCTCTTGTCGTTAACGGGAGGCTTCCCCATAAATCCCTGTTCTCTACTCTTCGGGCTTTTATCCAGTCAAAAGATATACCGGGACCGAAATATAATCCTTTCATGAGATGAATGTAAAAATCCACTCTCATCTGTATGCGAAGATCATCATAGTCGGTTTCATTTTCTTTGTTTCTGGCATTATTATATCCTATTCCCCAATATTTGGTAGGAAAAGAATAGAAATAAAGATTATAGTCAAACCTGAATTTATCTTCGGGAAAAATGTGATTACCTCTGATTCCGACCTTGTAAAATCCCGAAGTCGTCACATCTCCGTATAATGAGACATTTGAATGTTGAGTCAACGTATCTGCTATTGATGTGCGATAAATTCCGGCAGCCACGAGCCCTATACCGAATTTTGTATCGGAGGAATAATGGGGACCTCCGATTATGCTTACATCAAATTTTTTATTTTGTTTGGGTTTATTTGATTCGTTGAAATGGTTGATAATCTTTTTGATTATATTGCCTTCTGATTTTTTTATACTATCGACAACACATATTGAATCTGTGGCTTCAGTAGTCTGTGAGTAGGCGGCAAGAGTCAGGCAACATGAAAAACATATTGCAATCAGGCGAATACGCCTGGATGTTGATATAAATAGACCGCCTTTTCTCATATTGTCAGAATGTATATTGAAATGCTAAGCCGATTTGGCTTCCGGGAACTGTTGGAAATACTATTGAAGATGTAAATTCAGATTTCTTTTTTGCCTTGCATAATTTTCTGCAGTTATTTCCGGCGAACAGACCGATCACTTCGTTAATCGGATCGATTAGGAAAACTACTATATTTCCTAAGACGGGAGATCCGGCGAGACGATAATTGTTAGCAACTATTTTTCTTTTTAGTTTGTAAAATCCTTCGCCTATCAGGCTACCTACGAGAGGGGTGATGAATAAATCTTGGATCGATGGTCTTTCCATGAATGCCTCAATGCCGAATTCCCAAAATACTGTTGATATGAATGTGCAATACAGTAATGATTGCCAGGCATTGAATCCGCAACTTCTTGCACCCATATAGTATGCTGCACCGGCATAGGGATGAAGAATATAGTTGAAATAAAATTTGTCGTGATCCCATTCCGGACCTTTCTCCAATACGTTTTGACGCCATCTTTTGAACGGAGGGACGGATTGGATTTCAGAGCGGTTCCACGATGTGGCGTCCTCCGGTAGACATTCCAAGACAACGAGTGTGCCGATGAATGCACCGGCAAGGACTCCTGTGTTCATCCACACGCGTTTCCAATCGGGCTCGCTTCTTGTGATAGAATAAGGATATTCATAGATGGATTTCCTTTTCATGCTCATGCCTTTTAAGTAGATGGGTTGAAAATTTGAAACCAGATCGTTCGGATTTGGTTTTACAGACAAAGTTAGGTCGGTCACATCATTCATTATTACGTTGTCTTTGTTTTCAATGCTATCTTCCGAAAAATTGGCAGATGCAGAAAAACGAGCGCAAATGACCACCATAATGAATGACATGAAACGATTTAGATTGTGTCTTATGCAAGTATTCGTTTTCATATATAGTGGAATTAAAATGTGGACTATATAATATAAATGAATATTTGAAGACTGTTGTTTAATTCGGCGGATACTTATTGATCGTCAAATTGCCACTAATTTTGCTGTCTCAAATTATGATGCAAAGTTCGGTAAGAATAGTTAAAAGAGAAATATCCATTTCCCTTTTATAATGTTCCAAATGTCCTTTTTATTTAAATTTTTGTTGATTTCCCCTAATTATATTGGTTTATTTTGAATTTATGTAGAGAAATGGCATTATAAAAAAGAGCTCAAGCAACATTGTTGCTTGAGCTCCCGGTGTCCAAGATGAGACTCGAACTCACACAGCCTACCGGCCACTACCCCCTCAAAGTAGCGCGTCTACCAATTCCGCCACCTGGACATTTTTGCAGATTTCTCTGCGAGGGTTGCTTTTCAAGACGCTTCCGTTCCCGAATTGCGTTGCAAAGTTACGATGTTTTTTTGAACCATGCAAACATTTTATCGATATTTTTTATACTTTTGCATCTGAAATTAATACTTTAAAACCTATAGAAATGATTTACAGATTGAAATATTTTTTCCTTCTTTCTCTGATAATTTCACTTTTCTCATTACCTGCTTCAGCCATAGACCCCACTTGGGAAGTCAATATGGGCTCGGTCTTTGATAATCGTGAAGGAGATGAGAAAATGAACGACGCTAAAACATTCTTCTTCGTGACTATTGCTCCCGAGATAGGATTGAAATTCACATCTAATGATAGAATTGCCGGTGGGGCGGTATGGACTCAACCACTTGAAAACGGAGTGAAAAACAGTAAAATCATGCCAACTTTATATTACAGGCATGAATCAGATTCATGGAAATTTTCTATGGGACTGTTCCCAAGAACACAGCTTAGGGAACCATTGCCCGGCTTTTTATGGTGTGATTCGTTGGCATATTTTCAGCGAAACATTCGTGGCGCTCTTGTGCAATATAATCATCAGAAAGGTTTCTTTGATGCATATATAGATTGGAGAGGTATGCAGTCGGAAACTACCCGAGAGGCATTCAATATTGTCTTTCATGGCGAATGGCGACCTAAAAGCAAAACATTTCTAATCGGATCACATGTTATGATGAATCATCTTGCAAGGAGGGTCAATTCTCCGGAAAATGAGAAGGTTGTCGACAATTTTGTTGTCAATCCGTTTGTGGGGTTAGATTTGAGTCATAATACATCTTTGGACAGTCTGATTCTGAAGGTCGGAGGAGTGGTCGCGATGGAAAGGAACCGGGCTGACAATGTCGGGTGGCGTATTCCTGGCGGAGTGTGGATGGATATTGTGGCGGAATGGAAATTTTTGGGGATTAAAAATTCTCTTTATGCGGGAGGGAAACTTTTTCCTGAATATGGATTGCTTGGAACCGAGTTGTATCAAGGTGAGCCTTTTTACAGATCTTCGTTTTACAACCGGACTGATGTTTATGCCCGAATTCTAAAAAATAAATATATGAATCTTGAGGCTCAACTGAATTTTAATTTTGCAAAAAACAATTTTATCTTTTATCAAAGACTTATTCTCGATATCCATATAGGTAATTTCACAGGAGACAGCCGACATGCCAGGCAATATAGATGAAAATTTGAATGACAAAGTTAATTTTTTTGACAAAAAAAGGTTTTTTTGTTGATTTCGCAAGAGAAAAAAAGAAAAATTTTTAAGAAAATATTTGTTTGAAGTTCAAATATTTGATAAGGTATTGTTAAAACCGATGTAAAATTTTTTAAAGAAATATTTGCACAGATGAAAAAAACGTCGTAACTTTGCAGCGCAAAAAGGGAAACGAGAGAGCTTCCCGAGGTCAAAAAAAGAATGACTAAAAACGCGAAAATAGCTCAGTTGGTAGAGCACGACCTTGCCAAGGTCGGGGTCGCG
>CAJTZQ010000112.1 GCA_910583795.1 uncultured Muribaculaceae bacterium | reverse complement strand
TTTAGTCTTGTTTAGACTTTTGTTGGCCGGAATCTGTCCGACCCGTCAAGTGGAGGTGGAGGGGGTCGAACCCTCGTCCAATCACGGACCCAATAAGCTTTCTACATGCTTAGTCATCGATTTGGTTTTCGTGGCATGACAGGCTCGCGACTACCAATCATGTCCTTATCCTTTAAATTTCGACTTTCAGTCAAGGCTCCTGAAAGTCTATTTCCGAATTTCTCTGCACCATCTGATCCAAACGTCTCGGAACCAGGCAATGGGATGGTGTCTCGTTCACATCACTTTGATGCGAATAAAGCCAACTTACTATACTTCGGTTTAGGCAGCGAGAGCGTATCTGTTATTTTCGCCAATTATAGGTCGATGCGTTGTGATTATAGAGCTTGCACATCAAAGCTCTGCATGCTTACTTACCGTTTCTACGTGCTGTCAAATCCAGTCACCCCCGGTAAGAGTGCCTCTTCCTCTGAAAAGGACTGCAAATATACAAAAAGTGCACCAAATTGTCAAATCTGATGCACTTTTTTAACATTATTTATAAAGCATTGTTACTTGAAAGCCTTCTTCTGTTCTTTTGCCCATGTATCTTTTAGACCGATTGTCTTATTGAAAACCAGTTTCTCAGGAGCTGAGTCAGGATCGACTGTGTAATAACCAAGTCTTGTGAACTGGAAATGATCTTCCGGTTTAGCGTGCTCGGCAGCCCATGGCTCAAGCATTACATTTTCTCTGATTTTGAGAGACTCGGGATTAAGCAGTTCTCTGAAGTCACCTTCTTCAGCAGATGGGTTCTCAACTGCGAAAAGACGGTCGTAATCACGCACTTCAACCTTCACAGCATGTGGAACAGATACCCAGTGAAGAGTGCCTTTCACCTTACGGTCACTGCCTGGAAGACCGCTACGGGTTGCAGGGTCATATTCAGCATAGATCTCTTCAATTTCGCCTGCATTATTTTTCTTGATCCCTGTACATTTAATAATGTATGCACCTTTAAGACGCACTTCTTTATCTGGCGAAAGACGGAAAAATTTCTTTGGAGGATTTTCCATAAAATCTTCGCGTTCAATCCAAAGTTCACGAGTGAAAGGCATCGGATGTTTTCCTTCTTCAAGGTTTTCCGGATTATTGTCCATCTCTACAATTTCCTCCTTATCCTCAGGATAATTGGTAAGGACAAGTTTCACGGGATTTACAACCGCACTGACACGAGTGGCTGTTTTATTGAGATCTTCTCTCACGGCATGTTCAAGGAGCTCGATATGATTCAACGCTTCATATTTTGTATATCCGATGCGGTTGATAAAATCTTTAATTGCCGATGGGGTATAGCCGCGACGGCGAAGTCCACAAAGAGTTGGCATACGGGGATCATCCCATCCGTTGACCAAGTTCTCTTTTACCAGTTGGAGCAATTTACGCTTGCTCATCACCGTGTAAGTGAGATTTAAACGATTGAATTCTATCTGTCGGGGGCAATATGATTCATCTGCAAGTTCCTTTACGAAATATTCATAAAGAGGACGGTGGGGGACAAATTCCAAGGTGCAGATAGAATGGGTGACGCCTTCGAAATAATCGCTTTGACCATGAGCATAATCATACATGGGGTATACCTTCCAATCAGTGCCTGTCCTCCAGTGAGGAGTTTTGATGATACGGTACATGATAGGGTCACGGAAATGCATATTGCTATTTGCCATGTCAATTTTTGCGCGGAGCACCATCGAACCTTCTTCAAATTCCCCTTTATTCATTCTTAAGAAAAGGTCAAGATTCTCCTCAATAGGACGATCGCGATAGGGTGAATTGGTTCCGGGAACAGTAGGGGTGCCTTTCTGTTCTGCGATCTGTTCACTTGTCTGTTCATCCACATAAGCCTTACCCTCTTTAATAAGTCTAATAGCAAGGTCAAACAACTGAGGAAAATAGTCACTTGCGTAATACAGGCGGTCGCCCCAGTCATATCCAAGCCAATGAATGTCGCGCATTATGGAATTGACATATTCCATATCCTCTTTCTGAGGATTAGTATCATCAAAACGAAGGTTGCAGGTACCCCCGAATTTTTCAGCCGCGCCGAAATCCATTATGAAAGCTTTGGCATGACCTATATGGAGATAACCGTTAGGTTCCGGCGGAAAACGTGTGCTAAGTCTGCCACCGTTTTTCCCGGCAGCAAGGTCATCCTTTATCTCTTGCTCTACGAAATTAAGGCCGCCTTCATTGACAATGCCTTCTTCAATGATTTCAGTCATAAAGTTAGATTAAAAATGAAATGCCGCACCTGATCAATCCGGCATTGGTTATATAATGTGCAAAATTAGTAAAAAAATACAATCAATCGGCATATTTTGAAAATATCAATAGATTTTGAATGAATTTTTGTCTAAAAGTTAGTATCTTTGCCAAAGAAGTCTAATCAACTTCTATGACAAAATAGTATTTGACAACACAATCTACCAATATGGACTTTATACAGCAAATCGCCGAACGACTTCGCGGATTGCGCGATGCTCTTGAACTGGATGTTGAAGAAATGGCACAACAATGTGGCATCTCTGCAGAACTGCTTACCGAATATGAAAACGGCAATGTAGACATTCCTGTCAGTTTCCTTCATTGTCTTTCTTCTGTATATGGGATAGAGATGACAGCATTGATGTTTGGAAGCGAACCCCGAATGAATTCTTATTATGTGACAAGGGCGGGGCAGGGAATAAAAGTGGAACGGACAGGTGCCTATAGCTACCAAGATCTTGCAGCCGGTTTTCAACATCGTGTAATGGCCCCTTTTATGGTGACTGTGGAACCCACAGAAGCTGAAAAACCTATGACTCTGAATACTCATGAGGGTCAAGAGTTCAATTTTGTTGTCGAAGGCACGCTTGAGATTTCTGTTGCAGGTAAAATCAACGTTTTAAACCCGGGCGATGCAATAATGTTTGACGCCAAGAAACCTCACGGCCTGAGAGCCTTGAATGGAAAAACAGTCAAGCTTCTGGCAATTATATCTTAAAATTCAGCAAAGCAATCATAATCATGCTTGAAAAATTTCTTGACAAAACAAAATTCGATTCATACGAAGATTTCATGGAAAATTTCCATGTAAACGTTCCTGAAAACTTTAACTTCGGTTATGATGTGGTCGACGAATGGGCTAAAACGGATCCGGACAAGCCGGCACTTTTATGGACCAATGATAAAGGAGAGAAAATCCAGTTTACTTTCGCCGACATAAAGAGAGAGAGTGACAAGACAGCATCATTCCTTCAATCGATAGGAATCGGGAAAGGGGATATGGTAATGCTTATCCTTAAGCGTCATTATCAGTTCTGGTTTTCTATAATTGCATTGCATAAATTAGGAGCTACCGTAATCCCTGCCACACATCTACTGACTGCCAAGGATGTGATCTATAGATGTAGAATGGCGGATATTAAAGCCATAATCACTTGTGGAGACAAAATAGTTATTGATCACATTGAGAAAGCAAAGCCAGAATGCCCGTCTGTTAAAGCTTTAATATCTACAGGACCGTTGGTTCCTGAAGGATGGTATGATTTCAATAAATGTATAGATGAGGCGGCTCCGTTTAGTCGTCCGGCACATCCAAACAGCAACGATGACATATCATTGCTGTATTTCACTTCAGGAACCACCGGAGAGCCAAAAATGGTTGCCCATGACTTTACGTATCCATTAGGGCATATCATTACCGGATCATATTGGCACAATCTTGATGAGACGAGTCTACATCTGACACTTGCCGACACAGGATGGGGTAAAGCTGTATGGGGTAAGCTGTATGGTCAATGGATTGCAGGAGCAAACGTGTTTGTATATGATTTTGAAAAATTCGAACCCGTTGATGTTCTCCATATGATCCACAATCATAAAATCACGTCGTTCTGTGCCCCTCCGACAGTGTTCCGATTTCTTATACGTGAAGATCTTACAAAATTTGATCTTTCAACACTACGATATTGCACAATAGCGGGTGAAGCATTAAATCCAAGTGTCTATGAGGAATGGCTGGGATTGACCGGGATAAAGCTCATGGAAGGTTTCGGACAGACAGAGACAACGCTTACGATCGCCACATATCCCTGGCTTGAACCCAAACCCGGATCAATGGGTAAAAAGGGACCTGAATACGATATCGATCTCATAACTCCCGATGGCAGAAGCGCCGAAGATGGAGAACATGGAGAAATTATTGTGAGGACTCATGGACGTAAGCCGCTTGGATTATTCAAGGAATATCTTAAAGATCCTGTCTTGACCAAAGAGGCATACGATAACGGAATTTATCACACAGGTGATGTGGCATGGCGTGACGAAGATGGTTACTACTGGTTTGTGGGCAGGAAAGATGATGTGATCAAATCGTCGGGATATCGAATCGGTCCTTTTGAAGTCGAGAGTGCCTTGATGACTCATCCCGCCGTTGTGGAATGTGCAATCACGGGGGTGCCTGATGAAATACGCGGTCAGGTGGTTAAAGCAACTATAGTTCTCGCCAAAGATTTTGAAAGGAGGGCAGAAGAAGAGGGGGAAGTTCTTATCAAGGAGATTCAGAATCATGTTAAGAGAGTCACGGCTCCATATAAATATCCAAGAATTATAGAATTTGTAAAAGAGCTTCCAAAGACTATAAGCGGAAAGATCAGGAGAGTGGAGATCAGGGGTAAAAAATAAATAAATTTAGTATGTAACAATTCAAGCCGATCTGGAATCAGACCGGCTTGATGTTTTGATGGAGAGTATAGTAAATTTCAATTGGCAATTATGGCTCCTAACAATGGACTACCACAGTTTATATAAATTCTGGCAAACTGTCGGATAAATGCCAGAGAAGACTGACGAGGCAATTTTGAGCCTTTGCTTTTTACATCTTTAAAAAAAGAAGTATCTGCGGAATCGTTTGTCATAGGCATAATTGGATTTTTAAATATTCCGACATTAAGAATGGCAGAGATGTCGGAGATTACATCAATATAACGTCATAATGCTAAAAAATATTATTTGTGAGGCATAAAAAATTGGCTGCTATCATAATGTTAATACAAAAGATAGCAGCCTGAATCAAGTGGATGATGATATTTTAATGACAGCAGCACAAGGACAACATGATAAGATCTTAAAGAGTGAGGATGATATCCTTCTCTGTTGCGAGGCGTCTTAGATTGAGGATAGCATATCTCATTCTCCCGAGCGCTGTATTTATGCTGACTCCTGTAATCTCAGCAATCTCCTTAAACGAAAGATTCTGATAATATCTCATTTTAAGCACTTCTCTTTGAAGATGAGGAAGTTCTTTGATAAGATATTTTACATCTTCTCTGATCTGATCGGAAATGATGACATCTTCGATGGTATCTTCACAGAGTTCTTTTCTGTTAAGCACATCCACATCGTCAAGATCCGCGCTTTGAAGATTTTCTGATTTCTCCTGGCGGTAGTAGTCGATTATAAGATTGTGGGCTATTCGCGAGATCCAGGCAGGGAATTTACCGTTTTCCGTATATCTGCCCTGCTTGATTGTCAAGATAGCTTTGACAAATGTTTCCTGAAAAATATCATTTGCAATATCTTCATTTTTGATTATTCTAAGAATATAATTGAAGATACGTTCCTGATGTCTTTTCAGAAGGGTGTCAAACGCATCGTTGTCTCCTTGTGCGTAAGCCCTGACCAATTGTTCATCGGTCATGCTCATTATTTTTGCCATTCTTTTTCTTTTTACGTTAAGTAGAGTTTGTCGATAGGCAGTTGTTTTTGGGTGTACTCGTTACTTCTACATCACAAAAGTAGTCAAATTATGTGCCATATCCAAACAAACATCAACGAAAAAGTGCAAAAAAAAGTTAATGCTACAATAACAGCAAGAAATTTGAGTTATATGTTAATTCATTTTAACAAGTTTTATTGCCACCCAATTATTATCTTCCAGCGTTTTGACAACTTCAAAACCATATTTGCCGGCAGCTTGGGCAACTATTGGAATGTCTGATTCATAAAAACCGCTGAGAAGCATGATTCCTCCGGTTTTTACTTTCGAAGCATACATCCCGATGTCAGAGGTAATCACATTTCTGTTGATGTTCGCTAAAAAATAATCAGCAGAATCAAGATCAGCCAATTTTAACGCGTCACCATACAACATATTGATATCTACATTATTGAGACGTGTATTTTCTACTGCATTCTCCCATGCAAAAGGATCAATTTCGATACCGGTGACCTTTAGTGCCCCGCACATTTTACAAAGAATCGCAAGTATACCGGTTCCTGTACCCATGTCAATCACACACTTCCCAGTCATGTCTTCTGAAAGTATATGCTTCATCATGTTGCTTGTAGTGCTATGATGTCCTGTGCCGAATGCCATTTTCGGATCAATTACGATATCATACTCAGCATTTGGAATATCCTTATGAAAAGATGAATGGACAACGCATCTGTCTTCTACAATTATTGGTTGGAAATAATTTTTTTCCCATTCTTCATTCCAATCTTCCCCCTTTACAAATTCTGCCTTATAGGAAAATTTAGATTCAATGGGAAATTCATTAATGACATCCGTTACATCAGATTCTTTGTATTGATCATCTTTGATATATGCTGTCAGACCTTTTTCATCGGGAGAAAAGGATTCATAGCCGACATCGCAAAGAAATGCTGCAAGGAGATCGGTTATGGTTTCATTACATGGATTGGCATCAATCCTCAGGGCTATATAATCTTGCATAAGAAAATTGTTATTTGTTGTGCAAATTTAATCAATAGATCGTAGTGTAAAAAATGTAGCGAGGCAAAAATGAAACAAAATATTAGAAACTGTTTAAATTTGATTCAATAAAATTTTTATGGCAGCCAAGTCAATCA
>CAJTZQ010000111.1 GCA_910583795.1 uncultured Muribaculaceae bacterium | reverse complement strand
TTATCAATTTTTCCAAAAGAGCCTGATATGTTCATTTATTTTTCTGAATTACTTACTTGGGGGATATACACTGATTGATGAGCCTACATTCGAACAATTGGAAGAAGTGAAGGAATTATACGATATGATCAGAGAGATTGATAAATCCCATATAATTCAAATAAATCTTGCATGTACTTTTGACCCAAACAGTGAGCAAGAGAAAGAACATCTGGGTCCTTATAAAACACTCAATGCTTATTTAAAGCATTTTCAATCAGTATTTACGCCTGCACTCTGGTCATATGATTTTTATCCAATTCTGCTAAGGAATGGACAGACTGTTGCACTTATAAGCGATTTTTATAAAAATATGCAAATATTTTATAACCAAGCAAAAGAAACAAAACGGCCATTCTGGGCATATTCAATGTGTATGCCTTATCTAACTAACTGCAAAGAAGGTGAGACATGTGATCCAAATTCACCAACTGCATCCGGACGACCAATTCCGACAGAAGGTGAATTGAGGTTTGAAGCTTTTTCTGCACTTGCATACGGTGCGCAAGGTATCGTATACTGGGCATATACGCAAAGAGACGCTAATAGTTATTCATCTGAAAAATATATTTCGGCGCCAATAGATTCTGACGGGAAAAAGACTTTGATTTGGTATAGGGTACAAAGAGTAAACAACGAGATAAAAAAATATAATCACGTTTTTTGTGGGTGTGAAGTAATTGAAGTGGCTCATGTCGGTAAAGTTTACCCCGGCACTCAAGCCTATACTCCTGATTTCGGATATTTTAAAACTTTGACTGCACAGAATGAAGGTGTTTTAGTATCTCATATTAAAAATGGAGGCATTCATTATCTCATTATTGTTAATCACAATCCATTGGGAACTCAGCACGTGACAATTAAATTCTTAAATCCTGAAAAAATAATTGAGATGGCAGGTGTTGAAATGGCACCGGAGGAAGGACAACGGATGTTGGGACCCGGTGGATATATAATATTCAAGGTTAAATAGTTTCAATAATTTAATTCCTTTACTATATGCCGAGGAGATTGCGGAGGATAAACCAGGCGAAATATAGGGTTATGTAAAGAATGCAGCCCGGTTTTCCCCAGATAAATTTTCTTACAGGTGATTGGAAAGAAAAGTCACGGGTTACGATAAGCGTAATCAGATAGCCTAATGAAAAAATAAGAAACCAATTGTAAGACAATGCTCCGATTAGATCACCATGCAGCAATGAATGTGCGGCTCGTTGAATACCACATGCCGGGCACTGCAGCCCTGTAATCAGTTTTATAGGGCATTTCGGGAAAAACCTTCCCACATCCGGGTCTTCAGGATCCAGGACAGCATACAGACAGAAAAGAATAATCACCATTGCCACTGATGCAATGGTGATTATTCTGTTTTTCCTTTTTATCTTGTTTAAAGACATAGATAAAATCATCAATAACCTTGCGAGCCCAAGATTGCAAACCCGGTGCTCACAAGAATTACATATACAATAATTCCGAGGGTACCACATGCCGCCGCGATTATCGACCAGTTCTTAGCTTTCCCGGCAGAATAGTATGCACCGGCATAATCACCGGCAGCCCAAAGTCCGTCGACTTTTGAAGCGTATACAATAGCTACAATACCGAAGGGGAGACAACAAAAGATAGTGGTGAGAATTGCCCATACAAGATTGTTGCCGGGTTTGATCTGAGGAGGTTCAGGGATGTTCTGATTATACATGTTTTTAGGTGTTTGAAGAATTAATATGCAAAAATATCCAAATATCTGTTAATAACAAAATATTTGGATATTAATTTTCAAAAATCCGCTACCCTACTTCAATGTGTTTCAACCTTGGCAGTTGGAGGAAGAGTTTCATTGCGGACGTCGATCGCTTCCACAATTGCATCTGCAAGCGCTGAAAAAGCTTCCGTCTCAGGATTCCCCACCTTAGAGCCGCCGTCAGCTTCGGGAAGAAGCAAAGTAGATGTCGGAGCCCCGCAGTCCGCCTTTGTACAGATATCGGCAACCAACGGAATCCGGGCAAGTAGATTTACGCCCAATTCTTCGGCAAGCTTAACTGCACCCCCGTTACCGAATATATAGTATCTCTCATCAGGATGTGGCGCCGGAGTGAACCATGCCATATTCTCAACAATACCTAAAATAGGCACATTCACCTTGTCCCCACGGAACATAGCGATCCCCTTTCGGGCATCAGCCAAAGCAACTTCCTGAGGAGTAGAAACCACTACCACTCCGGTGATCGGCAATGTCTGAACAAGAGTGAGATGGATATCGCTTGTGCCCGGAGGCATATCGATAAGGAAATAATCGAGGTCTCCCCACCATGCATCTGAAATCAACTGCTTGAGGGCATTGCTCGCCATTCCGCCTCTCCATAAAACCGCACTGTCCTTGTCGACAACAAAACCTATGCTAAGCATTTTCACGCCATATTTCTCTACCGGCTCTATCCAGTCGCGACCATCCTTATTGATCATGTAGAGCTGCTCACCTTCAACGCCAAACATCTTCGGAACAGAGGGACCGAAAATATCGGCGTCGAGGAGACCTACCTTATATCCTTTGGCAGCAAGAGCAATAGCGACATTTGCCGCTACGGTAGACTTTCCGACGCCACCCTTGCCAGAAGAGATCCCCACTATATTCTTTACACCCGGAAGCGGGTTGGCAGGTTTCTCTACAACAGGTTTACGGAATTTAACAGCAATGTTGTCTTTTATATCAACTTCCGGCGATATATAAGCTTTAATCGCAGCCTCAGCCGAACGAACCACGCTTTTTACAAAAGGATCAGTCGGCTTGTCAAAAATAATTGAGAATGATACTTTATTGCCATCAATACGGATATCATCTTCAATCATCTCGTTCTCAACAAGGTTTTTTCCATTGCCCGGATATTTCACATTCTTCAGGGCATCAAGTATTAAATTCGGGTATAATGTCATAATTATGTCGTTAGTTGATTAGTCTTTAGTCATTAGTTATTAATTATTTATGTAAAACACTAATTACTAATTAAATTTCATATACTAAACCCTCAACTATCAGCCGCCATGACTGTATGGCGCGGATAGGCACGATAGTCATCTTTTTCTATATCTGAAGAATCCGGCTCTTGCAGACCGTTGAAGTCCGGTACTCTCATAGAAATCAGTTTTATCTTTTTTCCACGCGACAGCCATTGACTCTCATAGTAAGTCTTTATCGAACTTACCGGATCCGCCTTGCCACTTCCATAAAGGTCGTCGGTAATGCTCAGGATTTCGAAATTATTGAGCTCGGCAAGACGCTTGGTATACTCATATAAGAACGGAGAATCCGTCTTAAGGTTTATGACTCCTCCCGGTTTTAAGAATTTTCCATACATCTGAAGGAAACGTACGGAAGTGAGCCGTTTACGGGTCTTCTGCATCTGTGGGTCAGGGAAAGTGATCCAAATTTCATCCACTTCCCCCGGAGCAAAAAACTTGTCGATATTCTCAATCTCTGCACGCAGAAAACCCGCGTTTTCTATCCCATTTTCCTCTACCTCTTTTGCTCCGCTCCACATTCGCGCCCCTTTAATATCCACACCGATATAGTTACGGTCAGGATTAGCATTGGCAAGCGCTACGGTATATTCCCCTTTCCCACAACCCAATTCAAGAGTGATGGGTCCCGGATTTTTGAAAAACTCATCGTTCCATTTACCGATGAACGGGAATCCTTGAGCGAGGAGCACTTCACGCGGATATTGAAGAGCACATTTGAATGTGGTCATGTCCGCAAATTTTTTCAGTTTGTTTTTGCCCATTGGGTTGTTGGTTTTATGTTTTATGTTTCCGGTTGTCCGTTTTCCGTTTCGGGCAACGGGAAACGATGACAACTGACAACTATCATTATTTTTAATTTATGACAAGGATTTTTGCTACGGCGGAAAAATCACTTTCAGTATCTACATCTGATGCCAATACAAAATAGACTCCGCTGCTAACCCTTTTAAACTGCAGATTGGTGACATCCCATTCCACTTTTCCGTCTCCCTCTGTCCGAAGCTCCTTTACAAGATTGCCGGAGGCATCGATAATCTTGACAAGAGCATCTAACGTCAACCCGTCAATTGTGACATATCCCGCATATTCGGGTCTCACCGGATTGGGATAAGCCCTGACATTGTTTTCAGCAGAAGGTGATGAAGAAGCCGGGAGAAAAAATTCCGCCAATCCGGCTGCTGTAGAAACCATCATCGAATTGGATTCGGGAATATATTCAAGGCAATACACCACATTGTCCGGGATACAGCTTGTCTCAGTAGTCAATTCATTGTCAATTGTACGCAGATCCGGAGAAAGGGACACAAGTCCCGCACCTCCTGTAGCAAACCATTTTCTGCCTGCTCCGTCAGATGTGATCCTGTTGACCGTCACTTCATTAAGAAAGTAGTCTGCAAGATTCGTACCATCATTGCGCGCAACCTTTATCCTTGTAACCCTACCGCTCCCATCCAAAAAATCCACCGGGTCAAAATAGAACACTCCGAAAGAATGACCAATCCATATATTGCCTGTCGACGGGTCTTCCCACATACACCTCACATTGTTGACCTCGATATTATTTCCATCCTGGTCATAAACAGTATTGATGATGCTGACTTTATCATCGGCAACATCCACGGGAGTGCCATTTGTGTCGATTACAACAAATCTATTGAGATAGTTGCCGGTGCTATAGACCAACATATTACGGTTACCCCTATACTGCAAAGGCAATATAATATCTGTGTTGGTAGGCATCACCCCTTCCACTTCAATAAATTCAGGGGCATGGAAATCAGACGATGATTTTGTATTCTTTCTGTCTTCGGCTTTCCAGCACAACAAATGAAGCCGCTCCGGATTCTGATTGTCGAAATCGGCATACGACATCCATAAATTTCCCGCGCTATCAAACTCGGGAGCAGAGAAGCGGCATGACCAGGCGTTTTCGCCCTTTTGATCCGTCACAAGAGCCACAAATCCGGGAAGATCTTTCGACGGATCGGAAGGCTTCGACATATGGATAATGTCAGTCCCGTCTTTAAGATTTATACGGGCAAATCCGTTTTGCACTGACGATACATACACATAATCCGGATTGTCAGGGTCAATCGCAAAACCGGAAGGTCGGTTTATAACTGCAGCTTGCTCAGGATTGGTGTAAGCTGGAGAATAATTAATCCATTCTCCTCCGTTGTAACCGCTTATCAACAATGGTCCAGAATTGATTGATTGAAGATTATAGTCAAATCCAAAATTTTGCAGGAGCAATCCCGATTGTGGATGCAGATGCATGTCGGTCGAAATAAAGGGGGATGGTGCATCGGGAGAGATATAGTCTCTTGTCGTGATCATCCCTTCAGACTTCACGTCAGAACTTTTAATACCGCTTCTTTGCTTGCCGTGCCATATTTCGGAAAGATTATAGGAGCTTGCTTTCAGTCTCCAATCCTCTTCCGGACGCGACAATGTGGTATATGATCCGTCTTTACGGAACTGATATATCAAAGAACCTGTAGGGGCAGTCACCCCGTTTCTGTTGTATTCCAAATTATAAAAATTACCCTTCACCGGATTTCCCACATCTATTACTCCGTCAGAAACAGAGATGACCCGGAGGGAATGTGGCGATCCGTCTTCAGTCAGCATCAACGCCTTGTCGTCAGCAAGTGAATAGAGGGAAAGGGGCTTGTCGAAACTATCGACTATTGCAAAGTCGGATAAAGAATAATTCTGTCCGGAGACAGGGGCGGACAACAATTGATTATCTTTAAGGATCAATATTTTATCCCCGGTTCGAGCCACAGAGGTTAGCGGGGTTTCATAGATCCGGCTCTCAGCTATCTCATGCTTCGAGTCGTTTACAGATATATACCCGAACGCAGTTGCAAAATATATTCTATCATTGGAGGGAGAGAATGTAATGGAATTTACAGTCTTCGGGTAAGATAGGGAAGCAAGCCGATAGTCGGGGATATTGACAGTCTTGCCGTTGTCGTAGAGAAGACATATATTGAAATCCGAACAGACCACAGCAAGGTAACCTTTGTCAGCGCAGTAGGCAATTTTCTCCACTGTGTTGCAGGGTAATATGTTGTCTGTTGAAAGAGACTGAATCTCTTCCCCCTCTTTGTCATACCTGAAAAGGGAATGTATGTTTGGGAAAGTTGCACTTTTCGGGATGGCACGGCTTGTGAAATAAACAAAACGTGGAGTCTCGACAAGATGCAGGATCTCACCGTCAAACGTGGGATGCATTTTCCAGTCAGACGCAAAAACGCAGCTGAAAGATGCAATTAAAAACAGATAAAGAGAGAGTAGATATTTCATTTCAGGAAATCGATGAGCTGACGCATCGCGCGTCCCCTGTGGGATATGGCATTTTTATCCTGCTGAGACATTTCTGCGAAAGGAAGTCCTGATTCTTCTGCAATAAAGACAGGATCGTAGCCGAAACCTTCGGTGCCGTGAGGCTCGGTTGCAATAGTGCCTTCGACTTTACCTGTAAAAAGATGCTCTTCCCCGTCTTTGACAAGTGCGATCACTGTTACGAAACGCGCCTTTCTGTCAGCCACTTCCTTAAGTTTTTCAAGAAGGAGAGCTATGTTGTCATTGGCATTGCATTGCGGACCTGCAAAACGGGCGCTATATACTCCGGGAGCACCGTCGAGTGCGTCAACCATCAGTCCGGTGTCGTCGGCGAAGCAATCGTAGCCATATTTCTCTTTCACCCACCGCGCCTTTATGAGAGCGTTCCCTTCAAGTGTGTCGGCGGTTTCCGGTATATCATCATGACAATTGATGTCTGAGAGGGAAAGGATCTTCATTTTTCCTGCGGCAAGGGCACGAGCCTCTTCAAGTTTATGAAGATTATTTGTAGCGAATACTATTTCTGCCAATTGATTTTTCATAAAAAAAAAACGCACCATATTTACTCTTTATTGCAAACCATGTTTATGATTTTTCAAAAGGCAATATAAAAATATCTACCTAACCAATATATAATCTTAACTACTAGGGTGTTCAGTTTGATATTCCAAAATTAACTCGCATTTTTGAGAGTCCTGGAG
>CAJTZQ010000110.1 GCA_910583795.1 uncultured Muribaculaceae bacterium | reverse complement strand
TACTTGGCTCCTCGGAGCCGTTAACAAACTCTCAAAAAATTACCGAAGTATTGTTTATCTTTACATAGATTTATTTTTACTGATAATAAAACGTCTAACAAGGAGAGAGGGGTCGGGCTTATAACTCATTTTAACACATAATCTCACACTATTACGACACTTTTTGTAGGGCTACACGTTTCCTATTCATCTTTTTTTTGTAATTTTGCAAATTAATGCGACAGGATTCTTGCGAGAGACATCCTATATCTCCGCTGAAAATCCTAATTAACCACTGGGGATGCCCTCATCGGGTGCCCGATAACCTTCAACTAAGAATGGCAAAACAGGAAGACGTTTTCAAGACCATTGTAGCCCATGCTAAAGAATATGGGTTTGTGTTTCAATCAAGTGAGATCTATGACGGGCTCTCCGCCGTTTACGATTACGGTCAGAACGGTGTAGAACTTAAGAACAATATCAAACGCTACTGGTGGGAAGCGATGACTATGCTCCACGACAATATCGTGGGCATTGATTCGGCTATCTTCATGCACCCAACCATATGGAAGGCTTCCGGCCATGTAGACGCTTTCAACGATCCTCTTATCGATAATAAGGATTCGAAAAAAAGATATCGTGCCGATGTGTTGATTGAAGAGGAAATCGCCAAATTCGACGATAAGATCGATAAAGAGGTTGCTAAAGCAAAGAAACGTTTCGGAGATAGTTTCGATGAAGCCATGTTCCGCCAGACAAACCCCAGAGTGCTTGAAAACCAAAAGAAACGTGACGAGCTCCACGAACGTTTCTCTATAGCTATGAACGCTAACGATCTTAACGACCTACGTCAAATCATTCTTGACTACGAGATCGTGGATCCGATTTCCGGTACCCGCAATTGGACTGACGTGCGTCAATTCAATCTTATGTTTAAAACTGAGATGGGATCAACCGCCGACGGAGCGATGGAGGTATATCTTCGTCCGGAAACAGCACAAGGCATCTTCGTAAACTATCTTAATGTCCAGAAGACCGGTCGTATGCGCATCCCATTCGGCATCGCCCAGATCGGCAAGGCATTCCGCAACGAAATCGTGGCGCGACAGTTCATTTTCCGTATGCGCGAGTTCGAACAGATGGAAATGCAGTTCTTTGTCCGTCCGGGTGAAGAGCTCAAATGGTTTGACAAATGGCGCGAAACCCGACTCCGCTGGCACAAAGCGCTCGGCCTTGGCGACGAGAAATATCGTTTCCACGATCATGAGAAGCTCGCCCACTATGCAAACGCCGCTACCGACATCGAATTCCAGATGCCTTTCGGGTTCAAAGAGGTTGAAGGTATACATTCCCGCACAAACTTCGACCTTTCCCAGCATGAGAAATTCTCCGGTAAGAAAATCCAATACTTCGACCCTGAACTGAACGAAAGCTACACTCCATATGTTATTGAGACATCAATAGGAGTGGACCGTATGTTCCTCAGTGTATTGTGCAGCTGCTACGAAGATCAACCCCTTGAGGGTGGCGACCACCGCGTGGTACTACACTTCCCAGCCCCGCTCGCACCGGTGAAATGTGCTGTCCTTCCTCTTGTCAAGAAAGACGGTCTTCCTGAGAAGGCTCGAGAGATACAACATAAACTCCGTTTCGATTTCACTTGTCAGGTGGATGAGAAAGATTCTATAGGAAAACGTTATCGCCGTCAGGATGCAATAGGCACGCCTTTCTGCATCACTGTAGACCATCAGACGCTTGAAGACAACACCGTGACGCTTCGCCACCGCGACTCTATGGAGCAGGAACGGGTGAACGTTGACGACCTTGAAAAGATCCTTGCTGAAAAGGTTAGCCTCAACAGCCTGCTCCGCAAGCTTCTATAATCATCTTTCCTTATAAACCACATAAGGGAAGATCTTCCCTTATGTAGTTTATAATATCACCAATAAGAATCACTTATGAGAAAATTAATAACCAGATTAGTCATTGCTTTCGCAGCAATCTTTTGCGTGACTTCATTGTCATCATGCAACTACAATTCACTCGTGGAGCAACAGCAGACTGTAGACCAGGCATGGGCGCAAGTTGAAAACCAATACCAACGTCGTGCCGACCTGATTCCCAATCTTGTCAACACAGTTAAGGGTTACTCCACGCATGAGAGCGAAACATTGACTAAAGTGACCGAAGCGCGTGCAAAAGCAACTTCTATCACAATCAATGCAGATGATCTCAATGAAGAAAACCTTGCTAAGTTCCAGCAAGCCCAGGGAGAACTCTCTCAGGCACTGAAATCACTCCTTGCCGTGACCGAGGCTTATCCCGACCTTAAGGCAAATGAAAACTTTATGAATCTTCAGACCCAGCTTGAAGGCACAGAAAACCGTATCGCCACCGAGCGTATGCGCTACACAGAGGCTGTAAAGCAATACAACACAAGCATAAAAAAATTCCCGACTATGATTTATGCGGGATGGTTCGGATTTAAAGAGAAACCTCAGTTTAAAGCCGAAGCCGGTGCTGAAAAGGCGCCTGAAGTTAAATTCTGACAATAATCATACCGTAAAAATATAAATCACGATATGAAATTTAAAAATTTCGGATTTCTCGCGCTCCCTGCAATGCTTTTTGTAATGTCGTCTTGTCTTGGCGATGACGAAGAGTATTCAGATTACAAAGAATGGAGACAAGAGAACCTAACATACATCGAAAACGCCAAAGCTGAAACAGTAGACGGGAAATCTAAATATGAAAGTATCACGCCCTCTTGGGATAAATCTTTCTCCATCCTGATGCAATGGCATAACGACCGTTCCAAGACTGCCAATAATCTGTCACCTCTCGACAACTCCACCTGCAACGTGAAGTATATTCTCAAAAACATAGAAGGAGACACTATTGACAGTTCTTACAAGCTGACAGAACATGGCGACAGCATTTTCCAATGCCAGCCCACGGGATTGATCACCGGCTTCTGGACTGCCTTGACTAATATGCATGTGGGCGACAGTGTGACAGCCATTCTCCCCTACACTGCCGGTTACGGCATTATGGGATCCGGAACTGTGCTACCATACTCTACTCTCATCTTCGGAATAAAACTCGTGAGCATACCCTCTTTCGAGACAATTCCGGGACGTCAATAATCATTACATAAATATTTAGCCATGGCAAACAACTTTGCCATGGCTATTTTTGTTTTTCTGAAAGTTAAACAAATAATTCTATTGCTATGAAATCAAGCGTGGTTATAAACGCTATTATTGGGTTAATATTTCCTGTCATGTCTTCCTGCTCCGGTTGTGCGGAAACAGAACACACTGAAGAGATCACGGCTGAAATCACAGCCGCCCAGATGGAAGGCAGAAGCGCAGCCAGAACTTTTGTAAACCGCGAATGGAAAGACTCTACAAAACTTCAACAACAATTGATTGAAGCGAAATCGCGTCGCGGGAAATATATTGACGAGGGTAAACCTGAATGTGCCGCCGCTTATGATTCCGCATTCATATCGACAATCCGTGCCGTCCGCCCGGAGCTCGCCCGATCAATTGAACGCCGGCAATAATATTTCATTTTTCAGTTACACCCTTTTTCCCTTCCACTCCAATTCCGAATAATGCGAAATCGTATATCGCGGGATCTTCAGGACGCAAAGTGCGCAACAATCCGGTAAGCATCTCCACGCTTTTCCTGTCGTTGGCTTTTCGTGTCAATAGTCCGAGTTCTCTCGATATATTTCCTACATGAACATCAAGCGGGATATAAAGCTTGCTTTTAGGGATGGACTTCCAGACTCCCATATCTACGATACCATCGTCACGCACAAGCCACCGCAATGCCATGTTAATTCTTTTAAGTGCCGTCTGTTGAAGATTTACAGGAAGACATTGGCTGCAAGTAGCCCTATTGTTTACATCGCTCATCACTTTTTGCATCTCTTCAACAAGCTTCCACGAAGGGGCTTCGCTGTCGCCTGCACGGACTCCTGCGGAAAAAGCATCAAGACTGCCGTATTTCGTATAAATCTCCCTCATCCCCCTTAAGAAATAAGAAAAATGTTCTCCGAAAAATGTGCGATGAATGTTCTGCCTCGGATTGAGATCTTCATAACCCTCATCCATGACATATCGATAAGGCTCATTGTCCATCAAAGCCAACATCCTCTCCGCATCGCGGCATATCATCTTTCTGTTGCCCCATGCAATTATGGACGAAAGGAACGCCACAATCTCGATATCCTGCAATTGTGAAAATCTACGGGGGAATTGAACGGGATCCTCACCGATAAACGCTGGACTGTTTATCCTTGCAGCCTCAGAGTCAAGAAGTTCTCTGACGTCATGAGGAACAGTAGTTATTATTTCTTCATTCATGATTATTTCACTTTAACACTTACCGGATCCGACTCCCTGTTCATACGGTCGAGAGCCGTTACCACGAATGTGCACCCTCCAATCTTGTCTCCTTCATTTGCCACGGCAACACCTGTCTGAGGAGTGACTGCAATAATTGTCTGAGGATCTTCAAGATCTATTTTTTCTATAGGGAAATATTGATAAACCACATATCTGACGCCATCAGTCTCTTTTCCTTCAGGCGACATGCCACGCCATGTCAGATATGTCTTGCCACCATCCTTCTCGAGCTTTAAATCCTTGACAGGCTTAGGCTTCAAATTATTGTTGCCATACACAGGTGGCAATGCTATTGTAGATTGATATTTCAAGGCAAGAGAGTCTGCCACTCCCTTATAATTATCAGTGACCCAATATCCATGCCACCATATATTTCCTTGCACATTTGGCAATTTTCGCGAAAGCTTCACTTTCGTGTCAAGTTCATTAGTATCATTGTTACTTGGATCCGGATTATTCATTGTGCGCTGCACGTCCTGACCGATATAGACGTCAACACCGTTTGCATTATCATTCCACCATTTAGCAAGATGCCGGCTTGGGGCAGCTTTCATATCAAGTGTCCAATAAAGCTGTGGTGCAAGATAATCGATCCACCCGTTTTTAGCCCAAAGAAGCACATCAGCATAAAGATCATCATAATTTTGAAGTCCGCTGCTTTCACTGCCCCTGCTGTCAGTTTTTTTATTACGCCATATTCCGAACGGACTCACGCCAAACCTCACCCAAGGTTTCTCTGTCTTTATAGTGGCATTAAGCTGCTCTATCAAGAGATCGACATTATGACGGCGCCAATCGTTGCGGTTCATACCATTACCGAATTTTTTATAGCTTGCATCGTCTGCCTGGAATCTCTTTCCGTTTGCCGGATAGGGATAGAAATAATCATCAATATGAATACCGTCGACGTCATATCGCTTTACAATATCCCGGACTACTTCACAGATGAAATCTCTGTTTTCTTTATAAGCCGGGTCAAAAAATGTCTGACCGTTGAATTTGACAAATCTATGTGGTTCCTTCTTTGATAGATGGGTCACAGGTAAAACCTCTTTTGCACTTGATGTGACACGATAGGGATTCAACCACGCATGAAACTCCATTCCTCTTTTATGAGCCTCTTCAATAGCAAACTCCATAGGATCCCACTCAGGAGCCGGAGCTTTTCCCCTTTTGCCGGTCAGCCAGGCACTCCAGGGCTCCAAACTGGATTTATAGACCGCATCTGCCGTAGGGCGCACTTGAAAAATCACAGCGTTACATCCGGCATCCTGAAGTTTTTGAAACTGGTCTTCTATATATTTCTTTGCTTGCTCAGTTGTTTTATTTTGCCATTGGGTCTGACCAATCACATGAAGCCAGGCGCCTCTAAATTCTCTTTTGGGATTTTGACCTGTTGTCGTCATAAACGATCCCACGACTATCAACGCACTTATTAAGCACTTGAAAATTATATTCATCTGAATTTATAACCTGATTAATTTTTTGACTCTACAAAATTAAGAAAAAAAATAGTAACGATTCCCTTTTGAGATTAGAAAAAATGGAATTAAATTTGCATTCGGAGAATTTCAGGTAAGGAGTTTGTTAAAAACATCCCGGATTTTTCCATCATTATTTTTCTACCAAACAATAATAAACCTCAAACCTAATATCAAATGACACTGAAAAGATACGACAGTCTGATGTCTGACGCAAAAGACTACATCATGATAGTCGTCGGACAAATCCTTTACTCTATAGGATTTTGTGCATTTATACTTCCTCATCATATCGTTATCGGTGGAATGGCTGGTCTTGGAACACTTGTTTATTTTGCCACCTTCGGGCTTATTCCTGTTGCCGTCACAATGTATGGTGTAAATATCATCCTCCTCGCAAGTGGTTATAAAATGCTCGGGAAGACATTTGCCATACGTACCATATTTGGAGCCACCGGAATGTCAGTATTCATCGGCTTAATGGAAGGTTATTTTATTTCCCATCCTCCTTTGCTCGAAGAAACGGCAATGAGTGTGGTGCTCGGAGGCATTTTATGTGGACTTGGAATCGGAACCATTTACATCCATAACGGCACATCCGGAGGATCTGATATAATCGCGGCTATGGTAACTAAAGTATCCAATGTCAGTGTCGGTAGAATACTGATGATTGTTGACATGTCTATCGTGGCTCTTACGTTCTTTCTTCCATTCGATGGAACAACTGAAGAACGAGTTCAGTCAAGTCTTCCGAGAATAATATATGGATGGATCACCATTTTCATATATTCTTATATCACGGATATGCTTATAAACTCCAACCGACAGGCTACACAATTCATTATTTTTTCTTCCAAATGGTCGGAAATTGCAAGTTCCATAAACAGTGATGCCCATAGAGGAGTTACTGTAGTAGACGGAACCGGATGGTATACTAAAAATGATGTAAAGATCCTTATGGTATGGTGCAGGAAAATAGAGGCTGTTACAATCTGCAGGATAATCAAAACCATCGACAACGATGCGTTTATAGCCCAGAGCCACGCTAACGGAGTATATGGTAAAGGATTTGATACAATGAAAGTCAAAATCAACAAAAACAAACAAACGGTATCTGATCCGGTACAAATACCGAATGTAGAACAAAATGATTCATCCGCTATCATTACAAATACTTCGGAAGCATAGTTTATATAGCTGCCGATGACATTAAATAAGGTGTAAAGATACTAATAT
>CAJTZQ010000109.1 GCA_910583795.1 uncultured Muribaculaceae bacterium | reverse complement strand
ACTCCAATATTTATATTCTTGTCCAATAATTTAACTTGTTTTGCAAATCTGGATGGCAATGACAAATCATCTGCATCCATTCTCGCTATGTAGTTGCCCTTTGCATGAGCTATACCTATATTTAGTGAAGCTGCAAGACCGAGATTCTCTTCATTTTCAATAATCTTGATACGAGAATCTTTCTTTGATTTTTGATTAAGGTATATCCTATTATCATCTCTTCTTGGATTATCATTAACTATGATGAATTCAAAATCGACAAAAGTTTGATTCAGAATTGAATCTATTGACTGATCTATCCACTCAATAGGTTCATTATACACACTCATAATTACTGAGACTTTAGGATTTGCTTGTATCTCCATATTATAATAAAAGATAAATATTTCCTACTTAAATATAATCACCTATATCTTATTTATAAATATCTTATGTGACATTATCAATCTATACACAGCTTCAATAACATATGCACTGATAGTCAATATAACAAACCCCATAACACTATCAAGATGTCCGGTATAATACATAATACCTAAAACTGATAGATAACCAATAGTTGTTATGATTGTTGATTTTAATATTAGATTATCTTTGCCAAAAGCAAGAAAAACATTAGAGCTTATGAACATACTCACTCCCACGATAAGAGGAGCTAATGTAAAAAGTCTGATAGCACTTAAATCTATATCCTCATCAATAAAATATTTTACAATCCAAGGGAGGAAAATATTAATTAGTGCAATCAAAAATACAGATAAAATTACAATAAATTGCAAAGATTTTTTAGCCTTATTTACTGTTGGATTTTTAGACATTTGCGGATATAACGCTGTACAAAGAATCCCAACAGGCTTTTGTAATAAGCTACTTATCTTGGAACCGACATCATAAACAACTATATCTGAAATACCAACCATTGCTCCAAGAAGATTATAATTTAATTTGTCTTTAATGGTCAACATTACATCACTTGTGAAGATTAAAGACCCTTCTTTAAGATGTTTTTTTAGGATTTGTTTAGTTGGTCGTATAAACTTTATTCTATGAAAATAAAAAACAACCAAATTTGAAATTAGACCGCCAAGAATATATCCAATTCCCCATAACAAAGGCACATATATATAATCAGATGGGTTCTTAATAACAAAAAATGTTGCAGCTACGAATATTCCTCTTACAATAATATTTACTATTGTAATATATTTCATATTTTCAATTCCTTGAAAGTAGAAATCTAAAAAAACTACTGAACTTAATGTAGTTATAAAAGAAAAGAGAAATAATGTTAAATGTTCTCTATAAGAAGTTATAATCCATATGACTATTAAATAAACAAGAAAGCCAATAATCCATAAAATTGACCTAAGTATTAGTATTGTAGATATTACTTCTCCTATCTTTAAAGGATTATCTACGTTCTTGGCGATATGACGTGCACTAATTCTTTTAAATCCAAAGTCAACAAGAACAGAACAATATGAAGCTGTAACCTGAGCTGTAATCACCCACCCATATAAATCGCGACCAAGGACTTTTACAAGATAAGGATAAGTAATAAGGGGAGCAATCAATATGAAAACTTCCAAAATTGTAAGATATGAGAAATTAGATATAAGCTTCTTATTTTGTAAAATACTTTTTAGAATCACCTTTTTAGTATAAGTAAATATTCAAGCGAATTGGAGTGTAAACATTGTAACTTTAATTATTTAGATCTGCCCATCTTTGTGAATGATACCATTCGGCGAAGGCGCGGAGACCGTAGCGGAGTGGTGTCGAGGGGCGGAAGCCGAAGTCTTTTTCGAGTGGGGTGGTGTCGGCGTAGGTGACAGGCACATCCCCCGGCTGCATTGGTACGAGTTCCTTATGTGCCTCGAAATCATAAGTTGACGGCAGTACTTCTGCTCGTACAAGCTCTTCCTGAAGGATCTGTACGAAATCAAGAAGATTCTCAGGTGAGTTGTTGCCGATGTTGTAGACTTTGTACGGAGGAATCGGCAACCCGTCTTCTCCGTCGGCACGTTCAGGAGCGTGCCGCATCACCCTGTCTATCCCTTCCACTATATCTTCTATATAGGTGAAGTCACGCTTGCAGTCACCGTAATTGAAGATCTTGATTGTTTCACCCTTAACAAGCTTATCGGTGAATCCGAAATAAGCCATGTCCGGGCGTCCGCAAGGTCCGTATACTGTGAAGAAGCGCAGTCCGGTGCATGGGATATTGTAGAGCTTGGAATATGCATGCGCCATCAGTTCATTGCTTTTTTTGGTTGCAGCATATAGGCTCACGGGATTGTCCACCTTATCATCAGTGCTGTACGGCACCTTTTTATTGGAACCGTAGACACTTGAAGAGGAGGCATACACGAGATGTTCGACCGGAGTATTGCCTTCGTCGTAGCTGTGACGGCAAGCCTCAAGGATGTTGTAGAACCCTATGATGTTACTTTCAATATATGAATCCGGATTTGTGATTGAATACCGAACTCCCGCCTGTGCCGCAAGGTTTACGACAAGCTGCGGTCCATATTCCTCAAAAATCCTTTCAACCGCTTTCTTGTCGGCTATCGAGTCCTGAATGAAAATGAAGCGATTGCCGTATGTGTATAATTCGTCAAGCCTTTCATATTTCAGTCTGACATCATAATAATCCGTTATGTTGTCGATGCCTACGATTTTACATTCAGGGTATTCATTGAGCAGGCGTATTGCAAGCTCGGCACCGATAAAACCGGCGACACCTGTGATTAGAATGGTTTTGCCTTGAAGGTCTATATTGTCAGTAAGCATATCAATCGCGTTTAAAAATATCTCTGGTGTAAACTTTCGCTATCACATCGTCGAGGCAGGAATCATATCTGTTGGCTACGATCGCCCTTGACTGTTGCTTGAACTTTTCCATATCGTTCACGACAAGGCTTCCGAAGAATGTGGATCCGTCTTCAAGTGTAGGCTCATAGATAATGACCTGCGCCCCTTTCGCCTTGATCCTTTTCATGACTCCCTGAATGGATGATTGTCTGAAATTATCCGAATTGGATTTCATAGTCAGTCTATATATCCCAATGACGCACTTTAACTCTGCATTGGCATTATACTGGCTGTTTGCTGTATAATACCCTGCAAGATTCAGGACCTGGTCGGCAATGAAGTCTTTGCGGGTGCGGTTGCTCTCGACTATCGCCGACATCATGTTCTGGGGGACATCGGCGTAGTTGGCAAGGAGCTGCTTGGTGTCTTTGGGGAGACAGTAGCCACCGTAGCCGAAGGAGGGGTTGTTGTAGTGTGTGCCTATACGCGGATCAAGACCGACGCCTTCGATGATCGCCTGTGAGTCGAGACCTTTGACCTCGGCGTATGTGTCGAGTTCGTTGAAGTAGCTTACACGCAGGGCGAGGTAGGTGTTGGCGAAGAGTTTCACCGCCTCCGCCTCTTTCATCCCCATGTAGAGAGTCGGGATGTCTTCTTTTATTGCACCTTGCTGAAGGAGACCGGCGAATGTATGTGCCGCCTCTTCAAGTTTCGGGAGATCGGCAACTGCCTCTATCGCCTCGTTTTCCTCAGCAAAGCGCGGGTCTTCGATTATTTTGGGGATTCCGGCAATGATTCGTGAGGGATAGAGGTTGTCGTAGAGAGCCTTCGACTCGCGGAGAAACTCGGGGAAGAAGAGCAGATTGAAGGTTGGAGAGTCATTTATTGTCAGAGGCAAAAGCTGCGCTTTTGAACACGACAGCTCCGCGACTACGTTACTGCCATTGCCTAAATTCCCGCTGCAGCCGGTGTCCTTATGGAGGGATTTCTCTTCCCCTAATTTTTTTGCGTATTTAACGTAGAGGTTGCGGCAGTAGCCTACGGGGATGGTGGATTTAATGACCATGACCGCGTTGGGGTTGACGCTCAGGACGAGGTCTATGACATCTTCGATGCAGTGTGTGTCGAAGTAGTTCTTGACCGGGTCGTAGTTGGTCGGTGCGGCTATCACGACGAAGTCTGCATCGGCGTAGGCACTTGCGCCGTCGAGTGTTGCGGTCAGATCGAGGTTTTTCTCGGCGAGATATTTCTCGATGTATTCGTCCTGGATGGGTGATTTGCGCCGGTTGATGAGATCGACCTTCTCGGGAATGACATCTACTGCCATGACATGGTTATGTTGTGCGAGCAGGGTTGCTATGGAGAGACCGACGTAGCCGGTGCCTGCTACCGCTATATTGTAACTTCGCATAGTTGTGAGTTGTGAGTTTTGAGTTGTGAGAGAGGGATTTTTCCGTCCGGTGGACGGAACACACGACAAAAAAAGCTTTTGTTTTATTGCTTTGTCTGTTTTCTGATTTTGTTCTTTTGTGCTTTTGTTTTGAACCGGCGGGAGGCGTTCTGAAGAACGGCACACAGAACCAGGAGTAATTTTTAATGTTGAATGTTGAATTTTGAATTTTGACCCAGAACCAGAGTACTTTTATGACCAGGAACCAGAGAAGCGGGGTAATTTTGAATTGATGTCGTTCTATGGATCTATGGTCTTTAACCTGGTCTTTAGGACTTGGTCTCTAATTTAATTGGCAATTAGTAATTGTTATTCCAATTATCAATTATTTCATTCTCAATTATCAATTGAATAACCGTTCTATGGGTGCTGGTCGGAGAGGGAGCGGATTTGGGTGTCGTAGGCGGTGTATTCTTCGAAGGTGAGATATGGCGCGGAGGAGAGGAGGAAGCTTTGCAAAGCGGAGAGGAATTGAGAATTGATAATTGATAATTGATAATTATCCAATAAGTGGCGGTGGTTTTCGAAGAGGGTTTCTTTGAAGGCGGATTCGTTGCGCGTCTCGAACGCCCAGAGGTCGCTCTCCATCAGGATGGAGACACGCTGGAGGGTGTCGTAGAGGGACGTGGCGCTGTCGCTCACGCCTTTGCGGAACTCTTTGTGCCAGCGGTCGAGCATGACCGCGCTCCATTGGAGCGGTTTGCCGAGCAACGCCCGTCCTCCGGGACGGTTGATACCTGCCGAGATGTCGCGGAACAGCGCGTAGACATCGACGGTGTTGTCACCGCCCATACGCGCATTGAAATCATAGAGTATTTCCGCTACAGTCTTCATTTTTCTTTATCGACCAGGATCAAGAGAGCTTGTTTTTACGACCAAGAACCAGTAGGTTAAGACCAGGATCAAGAGAGCTTGTTTTTTACGACCAAGAACCAGTAGTTTAAGACCAGGATCCAGAGAACAAGTGATAATTTTGAATGTTGGATTTTGGATTTTGAATTGATATCGTTCTATGGATCTTTGGTCTTTCCTTTGGTCTTTGGGACTTGGTCTATCTCGCCGTTCTTTGGGACTTGGTCTTTCCCATTGGGACTATGCCTTTAACCTGGTCTATGGGACTATGGTCTTGGATTTCTTTTTACGGAGGAGACGGCGGTCAACGCCGATGCGCCATTCGAATCCGTTGTCGCCAAGGAATTGCAGGCGGTAGATGGTGTTGTCGTCGGCTGCCTTGTCGATTTTCTTGAAGTCGGCTTCGTGACCTTGGAAAAGTCCGCCGATCACGACTACTTTCTCGTCTTCATCCGGCTGCAGTTCACCGATGTTTGCCACCTCATATTCGGGCGTGAACTGTCCGATGGTTTCTTGAAACTGGCGGAATGCGGCGGAAGGGATAGCGGCATAGGTTCTGCCGTTGGTACCGGGGGTTGTGTAGCACCAGGCGATGTCGCCAATCTTGGTGAACATCGGGAAGATATCGGTGACACGGCTGCGGAAGAACACGATGTCGGAGATGACAGGTTTCTTCTCGAATTTCAGTTTCTTGCCGGTACGCTTGGCAATTTCCTCGCAGGGATAGAAAATGTCTGGACGGTTGAGTTCGTCTTTGAGTGCGACAAACCGCTTGTCGAGTTCGTCGTATTTCACACGCG
This sequence comes from uncultured Muribaculaceae bacterium, assembly GCA_910583795.1. Taxonomy (GTDB): domain Bacteria; phylum Bacteroidota; class Bacteroidia; order Bacteroidales; family Muribaculaceae; genus Lepagella. The sequence goes on along the minus strand of CAJTZQ010000109.1, from coordinate 1,544 downwards.
GACGCAGTCGCATGGCATACCAGCGGAGTGGATTCTGCACGAACATCTCCCCTACGGCATGCGTCATCGCAAATCTTTTGCGGTCAAGAATTTCTTCCTTGGAAGCGAGGGACAGAGCGGGGATACCGGAAGGTGCGACATCGAGGAAGGAGACAGTCATCTGTGCCGAGAGACCGTATTTGAGCGAGGCATACGCCCAATAGCTTCTCAATGTCTCGTCTATAGTGTTGAAATACGGAAGATTGCGTTCCTTAAAAAGATCTATCACAATCTTCTGTATAAGCTGCGAAAGCTGTCGGGGCGTGAGTACTGACTGGCGAAGGTCGAACAAGTATTTACGTCTTGCATCCGACTGACGGGAAATTATAGCGTCACATTCGTCACCACCGGCTGCATTCTCCTTGCGGAGCATAGCAGTTTCCATAATCGGTCTGCAACCGTTGAGGAGCGAATATAATAAAAGATCGACGGCGATTGAAGAATCGCCTGTAAGGCGTGAAGCCGACCGACAAAGGTTTACAAAACGGTTGAAATCGTTGTCTTTTAGTCCTCTTTGCCAACTCTCCTCCCCCACTTCTTTAAGTTTTGCCTTTATGATCTTGAAAGAATCTGTGGGTTGGAACGCACCATCCTCAACGGCATTTTTGTAAATACCGCTGATGGAGTTAAGATAAAGGGATGATGTCTTATAGGAGATACCGGACAGATACATGAACGCTATCCAGTCGGCAAGAGTGGTTTCCGATACCGGGAGAAAACCAATGTTTCTCGCCTTGAGGAAAGTCTTTAGCGATGACACCGCTTTTCTATAAGCGGGGGCAGCGGCAGATGTAACAGCGTCGGCGGCTGATTGGAAATAATCGAGGATTTCGACAGAGGTATCTGACTTATTTTCAGAATTATCGTGCATCCTGACTTTTTAAACCTTCCTCAAATTTGACACAATTCTTTCCGACCCTCTGTTTTTATGGCAAGCTGGTGCAAACAGAGGTTCGGAACAAGTATTTGAGCCAAGTTATTCACTTGAATTTTGACTATTTTAAGTCAATAAGAATAAGTGTCTCTCGTCAAGAGATACTTATCCTTCGTTATTTACTGTAAACCAAAGTTATACGGCTATCAAACTCCTGCAATTAACAGCAACAGATAAAAATGTTGACAAAATAAATAAATCCGGCATTTCGCTTTGTAATTATTATGCCAATTTAACCACTTAAAAAAGAATGAAATTTGGTTATAAAAATATTATTTCTTAACTTTGCAATCGAAATGAGTCGCTCTCTTGACGAGAGAGACTTAATTTTTTATAGGGATAACCGCAGCATTTCCCAACCAATTTATTTTACGACCAGGATCCAGAGAACTGTGGTAATTTTGAATGTCGTAATTTTGAATGTTGAGAATGGATAAGAGTAAAACAAAAGTACAAAAGAACAAGAGTTGACAACGGAGAACGGGAAACGGGGGGTAGTCATTAGTGGATTAGTCGTTAGTTATCGTAGCTCAAGAGTTCGTTGACACTTTCATACCGCCTTAGAAGTTGT
>CAJTZQ010000108.1 GCA_910583795.1 uncultured Muribaculaceae bacterium | reverse complement strand
ACATCCTCAGCCAATTATCCCATGTCTGTCAGTGGCCTTTAACTGAATATCCCTAATATACCGGTGTTTCGGGCGACAACCTGTGCAGCTCCTTGCACGCAAACAGGGAAAAGGCTATATAATCCACCCTGTCCTGAAGTTTGAAACCGTTGACCATGTCCACAATCTTTTGGCAAGCCAACGTTTGTCTCACACTGTCGTTACCATGCGTCTTTACCTCAAGCACCAATCGGATATCCGGATGCCTCAAAGCCGCAGACAGATATTCTTCCAAAGTCGGCACCTTCTCCCCGTTATCAAGACGGACCGCTGAAATCTCCTCCATAGACGCTTCAGGGAAATTAACCCCTTTAAACACCCTGTCGTGGTTCACCACAAGATTGCCGTCGGCAGTAAGCCATACGTCAAACTCGCTTCCGTATGCTTTTATCGAATCCCCCTTCACCAACGAAGCGATAGAATTTTGGGCAGATCCTTCCGTTTTCCAATATCCCCGGTGAGCCACAACCTTTGTATCCGCCTTGATACTTCCGCTGTATGCAGCAGCCATCATAATTAACATTGCACTAAAGAAAACCGATATTTTCATATTTATTGAATATTTTTCTCAAATTTAATACTTTCCCTTAACATTTCCATAAATTTAATAAAAATTATCTGGCAATATGACTATTCTTCCTTTTTTATAGGTCATTTTCCCTTATTTCCCTCCGACTTCTTTTTCTCATCGCCGCCTTGCCGAACTTTACCAATAAAAGAATGTTATTCACTTAAAAGACATTCCCAGTCTGCACTTAGAAGAATTTGTCTTTATGTGATTTACAATAACACCTCGCTATGAAAAACGCCCGCAAGACAGAATATGATGTAATTATTATAGGCGGCGGCGCCACCGGTGCCGGAACCGCCCGCGACTGCGCCATGCGCGGTCTGAAAACAATCCTTATCGAACGTCTCGACTTCACCGCCGGCGCCACCGGACGAAACCACGGTCTGCTCCACAGCGGAGCCAGATATGCCCACACAGACCCCGAATCGGCTGCCGAATGTATCAAAGAAAACATGATACTGCGCAAGATCGCGCGTCATTGCATAGACGACACCGGCGGACTTTTCGTCACCCTCCCCGAAGACAGTCTCGAATATCAGGATGCTTTCGTGAAAGACTGCCTCAAATCCGGTATTCAAGCCGACGTGATAGATCCCGAAATGGCTGTAAAGATGGAACCAGCCGTCAATAAAGACATAATCGGGGCGGTGAAAGTGCCCGATGCATCGGTCGACCCGTTCCGCCTCACCACTGCCAACATCCTTGCCGCACGCATAAACGGAGCAGACATAATCACATACCATGAGGTTATCGGTTTCGAAAAAGACGGCGACAGGATCGTGGGCGTAAAAGTGAGAAGCCAACGCACTGGAGAAGAAGACACAATCCGGGGAAAAGTGACCGTAAACGCAGCCGGAATATGGGGGCATCACATCGCGGAACTTGCCGGAGTGAAAGTTAACATGTATCCCGCCAAGGGTGCTCTCCTGATTTTCGGGCATAGGGTAAACAACATGGTGCTCAACCGTTGCCGCAAGCCCGGAGACGCCGATATCCTTGTCCCGGGTGACACCATATCAATCATAGGCACCACCTCCACACGAATACCGTTTGACGAAATAGACCACATGGACGTAACTCCCGGAGAAGTTGACCTGTTGCTACGGGAAGGGGTGAAACTATCCCCCGTGCTTGCCACTACCCGTATCCTCCGCGCATACGCAGGCGTGCGGCCGCTCGTCGCCGACGATAAAGATCCCACGGGACGAAGCATCAGCCGCGGAATAGTCTGTCTTGACCATGCGAAACGCGATGGTGTGGAAGGTTTTATCACAATCACGGGAGGCAAGCTCATGACCTACCGTCTTATGGCTCAGGAAGCTACCGACATGGTATGCCGCAAGCTCCACGTAGACCGTCCTTGCGAGACGGCTATAGTGCCGCTCCCGGGTTCCGAACCCACAGCCGAAGACGAGAAACGCCGTGCCAATATAATCGAACTCAGCACCGAGCAAAAAGCTGCCGAAGAAAGACATGGAAGTTGGACCGGGAAAATTGAATCCCGATCCGATTCTGACGATGCCCTCGTCTGTGAATGCGAGCAGGTGAGCGTGGCGGAGGTGAACTATGCAATGGATGAACTTCACGTCCACAACCTTGTGAACATGCGCCGGCGCACACGCCTTGGAATGGGCACATGCCAGGGAGAACTGTGTGCGTGCCGTGCAGCCGGACTCCTCGAACGCCACGACAAATGCACGCGGCGAAGCATCGACGACCTCGCCTCATTCATGCAGGAACGTTGGCACGGTATGTACCCGGTATGCTGGGGCGAGACCCTCTGTGAAGTTCAGTTCACTTCCTGGCTCTATCAAGGGGTAATGGGGCTCGACCCGGAAGACAGCAAAGACATCGACCCCTCTTCATTTTAATTCAACTTTCGCAAGCGAAAGTTGAGGGTTATGAGGTTAATAGGTTATTCTCCAATTGGGGATAAATATCCGGCTTTGTTAGATATCATGTATAAATATAACCCCTTAAATGAGCTTGCGAAACTTAAATAATAAAATCTGATATTATCTATGAAATTCGACAATATAATTATTGGAGGCGGACTCAGCGGGCTCGTGGCTGCGATTGAATCTCAACGCGCGGGAAGACGTACCGCTATAGTCTCTGCCGGACAAAGCGCACTTCACTTCTGGTCGGGAGCCTTTGAATTCCTTGGAGGTTCCGGTCCAAACCCCATCATCGACAACCCTCTTGAGGTGGCGCAAAAGCTTCCTCCCACCCATCCTTATCAAAAGATAGGAATCAAACGGACTCAGCAGTTGCTCGAAAAAGTGCCGGGGATTCTCGCCGACGCCGGTATAAAAGTGGAGGGAACGCTCAGCCGCAACCACTACCGTCTTACCCCGCTGGGGTTTCTAAAGCCGGCGTGGCTTTCGCTCGACGATTATTTCATGATCAATTCTCCTGACGATCTGAAAGATAAGAAATATTCTATTGTCAACATTGAGGGTTACATAGATTTCTATCCCCGGTTTCTCGCCCATGGTCTTTTAAAACACGGTGCCAGATGTGAAGTGACGGCTGTAGACATCCTGGCACTTGCACCGCTGAGAAAAAGCACCACCGAAATGCGTGCCACAAATATATCTCGCTTTCTGCGTGATGACGCTGTAGACGCGCTGGCAAGAAATGTCAATGCGGCATCCTCAGGCGCCGACGCCGTTATCATGCCAGCCGTTTTGGGTATGTTTTCCGACGCTCCCGTTCAGCGGTTCCGCAGAGGGGTTGACCGACCGGTCTACTTCATAGCCACAACTCCGGCATCGGTGCCGGGGGTGAGATGTCAGCTAAGTCTGCGCGACTGTTTCACCCGCATGGGCGGTACGTTCATGCCGGGCGACACCGTTGTGAAAGGGGATATCGAGGGACACCGTCTCCGCAGGATATATACCTACAACTTCGGCGACATGCCTCTGGAGGCAGACAATTTTGTGATCTGCACAGGCAGTTTCTTCGGTCATGGATTGATTGCCAACATCGACCGAATCTATGAGCCCATCTTCGGTCTTGACCTCAACGTAGATGGCGGCCGCACCGAATGGTATGACACCAATTTCTACGCTCCTCAACCGTATATGGCATACGGGGTTGTGACAGACCGGGATTTCCGCCCCTCCCTCCATGGCGAGACCATTGAGAATCTTTATGCCACAGGCGCACTCCTCGCCGGATTCAACGCACTGAAGGAAGGATCGGGAGCAGGAATCACCCTCGCCACCGCCCTCCATGCGGCATCGCGCATCATCTGAACCGAGTTAAATTGAAAATTGGAAAAATCGAAGATTGACCCTTCAAAATTCAAAATAGGCCATGATGACTTTACAACAACAAAATATAAGCGACAACAATTTCGAATCGTGTATAAAGTGCACGATATGCACCGTCTATTGCCCTGTCACTGCCGTAAACCCCGACTATCCGGGGCCGAAGCAGGCAGGTCCCGACGGGGAGCGATACCGCCTGAAGAAACCGTTTTTCTACGACGAGGCTCTTAAATACTGCCTCAATTGCAAGCGGTGTGAAGTGTCGTGCCCGAACAATGTAAAAATCGGCGACATAATCCAGGCGGCGCGTATAAAATACAGCACTCACAGACCGTCGCTCCGCGACTCCATGCTTGCCGACACCGACCGTATGGGCTCCGTTGCCACGCGCATGGCGCCCCTTGTAAACTTCACCCTCGGGCTCAAGCCTGTGAAACTTATAATGGACAAGGTGCTCAAAATCGACGACAGGCGCACCTTCCCGAAATATTCCCCCGTAAGATTCGAGACTTGGTATAAGAAAGAGGCGGCACAGGTTCAGGAAGAATTCTCAAAGAAAGTGTCTTATTTCCATGGATGCTACGTCAACTATAACTATCCTCAGCTTGGCAAAGACCTCCTCACTGTGCTCAACGCTCTCGGATATGGCGTCAGGCTCCTTGAAAAGGAGAAATGCTGCGGTGTGGCGAAAATATCCAACCGTTGTATAGACCAGGCAACACGCGACGCCGTCTTCAATCTCAAATATCTCCGGCAAGCCGTGGATGAAGACGACGAGGTGCTTCTGACGTCTTCTACCTGCTGCTTCACAATACGCGACGAATATCCCCACCTTCTTCATCTCGACAACCATGATGTGCGCGACCATGTCATGCTCGCCACAAGGTTTATATACCGTCTGCTTGACGAGGGGAAAGCGAAAATCGCGTTTAAGGAAGACTATAAAAAGAAAGTGGCTTACCATGTGCCTTGCCACATGGAGAAACTCGGATGGACAATCTATTCCACCTCCCTGCTTAAAATGATTCCGGGAGTGGAGTTTATAAATCTTGATTCCCATTGCTGCGGCATAGCCGGCACATACGGGTTTAAGAAAGAAAACTACGACTATTCTCAGGCGATAGGCGAACCTCTCTTCCGCCAGATACTCGATAGCGGATGCGACTTCGTGGCGTGCGACTGCGAGACGTGCAAATGGCAGATTGAAATGTCTACCCACGTCCCGGTGCTCAATCCAATTTCCGTGCTTGCCGAAGCCATTGACATCGAAAAGACCAGACAACTCAACGCTTAATTTAATAATTCTATGAAAGACTACATTCTCTCCCTCGATCAAGGGACAAGCAGCAGCCGCGCAATCGTATTCGACCGCGAAGGCAACATATGCTCTACTGCACAACACGAATTTCCCCAGATTTTCCCCAAATCCGGATGGGTGGAACACGATCCCCACGTCATCTGGGGTTCTCAGGCGTCGGTAGTGGCGGAAGCTATTTCCCAGATCGGGATAAACGGTCATGACATCGCCGCATTGGGAATCACAAACCAGCGCGAAACCACCATAGTTTGGGATGCCGAGACCGGAGAACCGGTCTACAACGCCATCGTATGGCAAGACCGGCGTACATAGGAATATTGCGACCAACTCCGTGAGGAAGGTTATGCCCCCATGATACGCGAAAAGACAGGACTCATTATAGATGCATATTTCAGTGCCACCAAGATAAAGTGGATACTCGACAACGTTCCGGGGGCACGCGAGCGTGCTGAAGAAGGGAGACTCCGGTTCGGCACAGTCGACACCTGGCTGATTTCATGCCTCACCCGCCATCAGGTGCACGTCACTGACGTCACAAACGCTTCCCGAACGATGCTTTTCAACATCAACACACTCGAATGGGACTCTGAACTGCTTGAGCTCTTCAACATTCCCCGATCCATGATGCCGGAAGTGAAGCCGAGCAGCGGGATAATGGCATATACCACCACCACAATTTTTGCCCACGAAATCCCGATAGCCGGAGTGGCGGGCGACCAGCAGGCGGCTCTTTTCGGACAGATGTGCGTGGAGCCGGGAGCGGTCAAAAACACCTACGGCACAGGATGCTTCCTGCTCATGAATGCCGGCAACAAACCTATCCTTTCCAAAAACCGTCTTCTCACCACAATAGCCTGGCAAATAGGCAATGACGTGACGTATGCTCTCGAAGGTTCAATATTTGTAGGAGGTTCTGTGGTGCAATGGCTTCGCGATGGTCTTCATTGCATCCAGTCGTCGTCTGATGTAGAAGAACTTGCAGCATCGGTGCCCGACACTGACGGCGTCTATTTCGTGCCGGCGCTTACCGGACTCGGGGCCCCATATTGGGATCAATATGCACGCGGATCGATATCCGGCATTTCCAGAGGCACTACAGTGGCACATATTGCCCGTGCCGCACTTGAGGGTATCGCCTATCAGACATACGACATTGTGAAGGCAATGGAGCGCGACTGCTCCCTGAAGCTCGCCAATCTCAAAGTGGACGGAGGCGCCTCACGCAACAATCTGATGATGCAGTTCCAGAGCGATATTCTCGACACGGAAGTACTGCGCCCGGCAATCACCGAAACCACTGCACTCGGAGCCGCATATCTCGCCGGACTTGCCGTAGGCTTCTGGAAAGACATCGATGAAATCAAGAAGCAATGGAAAATCGAACATAAATTTGACCCTCATGCTGACAAGGAAACCGTCAAAAAAGAACTTGAAGGATGGCATGATGCCGTAAGGCGCGTGCTCTCTCCCGACACCGTAACCCAAAAAGAAATCTAAACCAATTAGTAATTGATAATTGATAATTGATAATTGATAATTGATAATTACTAATTGAATCATAACCCTTTAACCCAAATGGCTCTTAAACCCTCAACCCTAAACTCTAAACCCTAAACCCTAAACTCTAAACCCTAAACCCTAAACCCTAAACCCTAAACCCCCATACTATGGAAGAAGTTGAAATCCCGATATTCTTGCAATGTTTATTTGAATTTCTCGGAACATATATAATGATTCTGCTTGGATGCGGAGTCGTGGCGTGCACCACGCTGAAAGGCTCGAAAGGCAACGGCGGCGGATGGGTTGTCATCACCCTCGCTTGGGGTCTCGCCGTGATGTGTGGCGTGTTTATCGCCGGACCATACACGGGAGCCCACCTAAACCCGGCTGTCACTCTCGGTCTTGCCATGGCTGGCAAATTCGATTGGGGGATGGTCATCCCTTATATCGTGTCGCAATTTATAGGAGCGTTCCTTGGAGGAGCTACAGTCTTTGTATTCTATAAAGATCACTTCGACGCCACTGAAGACAAGGATACCAAACTCGGCGTGTTCGCCACTATCCCCGCAATCCGCAACCTGAAGCGCAATTTCATATCCGAAACCATCGGCACGTTCGTCCTTATTCTCGTAATTCTTTTCCTCGCCGAAAGAGGCAACACTTCTGAAGTGGGACTCGGATCGATCGGTGCGCTCCCCGTGGCGTTGCTCGTTGTGGTGATAGGTATGGCTCTCGGCGGCACAACAGGCTATGCAATAAACCCTGCGCGAGACCTCGGACCACGTCTCGCCCACCATCTGCTCCCTATCAAAGGGAAAGGGTCCAGCCAATGGAAATATGCCTGGGTGCCGATAGCCGGGCCGATCCTCGGAGCCACCTTCGCCGTCCTCGTCTTCAAGCTCTACCTCCTCTACCCGGCACCCTGACCCTCAGAAAAATGACCATTTTTCCAATGCATAATGCATAATTCATAATCATTAGTGGTGAAATATTCACCGGATAGTAAAAAAGTTTATAAAAACACCC
>CAJTZQ010000107.1:2670-7939 GCA_910583795.1 uncultured Muribaculaceae bacterium | reverse complement strand
TGAGAACATACCTTTCTTCATTTCGCCGCCATACCATGTGTTGATGATAACCTGCTCTCTTGAAGTTGTGTTGAAGACAACAGCTGTCTCAGAGTTAAGACCAAGCTCTTTGTAGTTCTCAACTTTAGCCTTTGAAGCGTTGTAAACCACGAAGTCGGGTTTGAAGTTTGCGAGCTCCTCAGCTGAAGGACGGATAAACATGTTGGTCACGAAGTGAGCCTGCCATGCCACCTCCATGATGAAGCGCACTGCCATACGGGTGTCTTTGTTGGCGCCGCAGAAGCAGTCTACCACATAAAGTTTCTTCCCGCTGAGCTCTTTGATTGCGATTTCCTTGACAGCGTCCCAAGTCTTTTCAGATGCGGGCTTGTTGTCGTTCTTATATTCTTCGGTTGTCCACCAAACTTTGTCTTTGGAGTTTGCGTCGAGAACGATAAATTTATCTTTAGGTGAGCGACCGGTGTAAACGCCTGTCATAACGTTGACAGCGCCGAGTTCTGTTACTGTGCCTTTCTCGAAGCCTTCGAGAGAAGGGTCTGTTTCAGCCTTGTAAAGCTCTTCATAAGAAGGATTGTAGATCACCTCTTTGACATCTTTGATGCCGTACTGAGCCAAATCGATCTGTGCCATAATTGAATTTATATAATTAAGAGTTTTGAAAATTGTCGTAATCTTTTGGACGCCTCATTGCGTTGAAATGACTTAGTTGTTGGTAGTCCCTGTTTGTTATGAATTCAGCATTAATCATTTTATTATGAATTATACATTAGATTAACGTCTTGTTCTATATCAACAATCAGAGCCTATTTTCCACCGCAAAATTAACCATTTTATTTGATATTTATCGTCTAATTGCAGAAAAATTTCTGTATTTAGTGTTAATTTGTGTGAACCGGGCAGGGAAATGCTTTGAACAATATTTCAGTATATGATTGTGGGATCAGGGGGAGGAGGTAGTTTTGCGGTAAAAAACTATGGACAGAACCGACTCTTTGAATAATCCGGACTATCGCGGTCTCACTCTTCTCCACGAGGCGCTCGACCACTGGAATGCCCGCTCCACCTTCCGAACCGAACGCATCCGTAACAAAAACTATACCTTCGGCAAACAGTGGGGCGACATGATCACCGTCAACGGTTGCCGCATGACGGAATATGACTACATCGTCTCGGAGGGGAACATACCGCTGAAAAACAATCTTATCCGCAGGATCGTACGGAATGTCTTGGGCGTATTTCGCCGTCAGCTTGCAGAGAAAATGGAAACCTGGGACGATTCCCTGAAGGCAATCTCCGCCGCAAATTCCCTCTATGAACTCTATTCCCGCACCATGGAGGAATTTCTTATATCCGGGATGGCGATACACCGTATCTACACCACCCGGGATGCCGGCAAAGTCATCCCGCACAGCGACTACGTGTCGCCAGACAGTTTCTTCTTCGACGTATCTTCACGCGACATCCGTGGAGGAGATCTCAATATTGTAGGGCAGATTCATGAAACAGGTTTCGCGGATTATTGCGACGCCTTCGTTCGTACGCGCAAAGAATATGAATCCGCTTTGTCGCTCTATGGCAAAGGTATAAGGTCAGGATCGTTGAACTTTGGAGGCATGAACGAGTGGGACGCCGTCTTGTGCACGACCGCGAACGTGGTGTACTGATGAAAATGGATGAGAATGTGTGGAAACGGGAAACACGCCTCCACTCGATGCCCTCGAAATGGATACTCGACAATGTGTGGCGCTACTATTTCATAAATCCGGAAGGGGAAATACTCCGCGAGGGTTATTCCCCTTACCCCCATAAAAGCCATCCATACGCTTTTAAATGTTATCCGTTCCTGGATGGGGAGATACATAGCTTTGTTGCCGATATCATTGACCAGCAGAGATATACAAACCGTCTTATAACGATGTACGACTGGATTATGCGTGCCTCGGCGAAGGGTGTGCTGCTGTTGCCGGAAGGGGCTGTCGCCAAAGAGCGCATACCCGACGTTGCGGACCAGTGGAGCCGTTTTAACGGTGTGATTGTATATAAGCACGATCCGGGTATGCCGGACCCGCGACAGGTAAGCGGCAACGCCACCAATATCGGCATCAGTGAACTTCTTGACATACAGCTCAAGATGCTTGAAGACATCTCCGGAGTCACCGGAACGCTGCAAGGCAACCTCAGCAACAACTCGATCAGTGGAACGCTCTACAACCAGCAGACACAGAACGCACTCACATCGCTCACCGACCTTCTCGACACCTTCGCCTCCTTCATCTCCGAAGCCAACGTCAAACTCTTGACAATTAGTTGTGAGTTGTGAGTTGTGAGTTTATGGTTTAAGAATAATCTGGAGAATTAACGGCTTAGTAATGAGTAATTGAGGCAGACCCGGATTTGAACATAAGGACACAAGATTATATTTCAACAGAAGGACAGAAGGACACCAGATTATATTTGAACAGAAGGACACAAGGACAGAAGATTTATATTAAAATTCTTATGTCCTTGTGTTCTTATGTTGTTTTATGTCCTTGTGTTCTTATGTTGTTATTTGTTGTTGTGTTGGGTTAGAAGACGGCGGCGGAGACGGGGCGCTGGCGATAGGTATAGCTGTCATCGGGCAATACATAAGCCGGCATCGGCATCTCCCTCAGGCAGATGTGCAATCCGATGGCGCGGGTCATCAGCAGGTCGTCGTGGTTGCCCGGTAACGCCCCGTAACTCCCGTTCTGTCTCTGTTCGTAGGCAAGGTATTCAGAAAGACATTTCTCGTCCCTCTCCACATACAGTCCTTCCCTGATCGCCTGCACAAGCATTGAAATAACCATCGGTTTCGTAGCCGTGTTGGTATGGAAACCATATTTCACCGGCACACCTTCCCTGATATCCGTCTCACTCCGTTTGCGTGCATACAGCCGGGGATAGGCGCCCCTTAGCCTGTTGAGCAGGAACGACGATTGCTCACTCCCCCCGCTCCGGAAAGGGTCGTGCGTCTCCAGAGTGTTGCTCTCTATCACCAACAGTGCATTATCATAATACTTTGCTATACGCGCCGCATTCCAGGCGAGCAGGTCGAAATCGACATGTCCGCGCCATTGCGCCACAATCTCCGGTTTCCCGCCCGAAATCATCGGAAGACGGTCGAACACGGCAACCACCGACCAGTCTGACGACTGAGACCGTCCGCCGATGTCTACGACAGCAAGATAACGGTCGGCAACCCGCTCCCCTCTCATGATTTCACGGTCACTCCAGATGGCAAGTCCTCCGTTGGCGTCGGGAGAAAACCTCAGATTCTTAAGAGACCCTTCACCGGATGCCGCGTCGCCGTCGATCTCTCCCCGCATCGCCGGCTCGCGGCAATCCTTGCGCAGTTCCTCCACCTTGTAGCGGTCGAACACCCGTGCCCCGGAATGCACGAAAGCCTCCACATCGTCCGAAGGATATTCCGCAGCCATGAGTCCATGGTCGGAATACTTGGCACGCTCATTCACATACCAATGGATAGCCTCGAGCGTGGCGCCGCGTTCCCACAGCCACCAGAGATAGGCGCCCGGTTGACGGCGGTCGCTGTCAACCTGTTGAGCCTCACGCCTCTCATACAGTCTGACGGCAAACTCTTCGCGAGCCGCGTCATCCTTGAAAGGGTAGGAATATTGCTCTATCTCATACCATGCAACAAAAAGAGGAGTGAACTGGCTTTCCCCCTTCGCGGCAGCCACATATTCCTTATGGAAGAAATTCCCGGTGCCGTTTGCGGTCGATTCGTAGACAATCATGGTCATCGGCTTGAGAAGCACGCCTGATGTGGAAGCTCTGACAATATCCTCAGGGGTTTTCTTATTCGTTGATTTCCAAAGCCCCACCTCCGAACAGTGCACAAGATTGTAATCGCCGCCACGGCTGGAGTTGGGAGTTTCGGCGGTACCCACCTTGATCTTGCAGTTACGCCCGATCACCCTGAACGCCGCCCCGGCGCCACCCACTCTCTCCGTCTTCTTCCCGCCGGGAGCGTCATCCGGTTCGTTTTCGGCTTCGGGATCTTCAAATTCATCCACCGGATAATTTTTGAGCATACGGTCAAACATATCCTTGATCTCGTCGGTGGCGGCACGCTGATGCGCAATAATCAGCGAGTTGAGTCCCTTCTCATGCACCAATTGCAGCCAAGCCATGTAGAGTTGCACACACGTGCTGCCTCCCCATTGTCTCGCTTTCAGGAGTATAAGCCGGATGGGGTCTCCGTTGCGTCGCATCTTTTCGAGCGCGTCAACGAGCTTGCGCTGTGGACGGTTGAGCACAAACAAGACATCGTCGCCGCCACCTTTTTTCTTGATATAGGCGAAAGTGGCAGCCCAAAAGGGGAAATCGTGTCGGCAACGGAGGAGAGTCCATTTTCTGATGACGGCATCTGTCAGTTCCTGTGACACACATTTCTTCGTTACGGCAAGATATTTTTCCAGACTTTCAAAATGAAGGAGCTCGCGCACAAAGAGTTCACTCTCCATTGTCTTGGGAATGCGGCATTCAAGCCCTTTGACCGGAAACCATACGCGGTCGGGGTCGTCCGGGTCACCTGCTATAGGGTCGTATGGGCGGGAAATCGCCTCATTGCGCCGGAGATTCTCTTTCAGCAGTTCACAGATTTTTTCGTCCATTTTCCCTCCTTTCCTTTTTCTGGCGGTTTATCTCCTGATATATAAGCACGCGTGCGCGATGCCACGACATGTAGCTGCGCGGAGCCTCGTCGTTGACCACCTCGAAACAAAGTCGGGCAATCGAGGCGTCGGGATTTTCCTCACGCATAGCCATGAAGCGTGCGAACATTTCGCGATACATATCGCGCTTTTCAGGCACCATGTCGGCGGTCGGGTCGTCGCCGGCAAGCATTTTGCCGATCACGTTGGCAGCCCTCACTTCGCTGACCCAGAATCTGGGTGCCGGTTTCTCAGTTGCCTGACGGAAGGCATTGTCGATAGAGATTTTCGATTGAGCTGCAATCGATTCCCTGAACGACCGGAGAAGAAACTCGTTTCTCTCCCGTCCGAATTCTAAAGTAGAGTTTTTCTTTCGCATAGCGTTGTCGTTTAGAATTTTGAATTTTGAATGTTGAATTTAGGAGCGAGGAAATGAGGATATGAGGCAAAAACTGCGTTTTTGAACGCAACAGCTCCGCAACCTTGGCAATTTTGAATGTTGAATTATCAATTATCCATTATCAATTATCCATTATCAATTATCCATTATCAATTATCCATTATCAATTATC
>CAJTZQ010000107.1:0-2570 GCA_910583795.1 uncultured Muribaculaceae bacterium | reverse complement strand
CATTATCAATTGAAAAAAAAGGTTCTCTGGTTGCAAAGTTAAACAAAAATTTCAGAATAAGAATAGCAATGCTTAAATAAATTATAATTTTGCAGTGTAAATTTTAAACAATTCTAAAGAAAGGCTTATGGTACAGCAAGAAAAAGAGAACGAAAAAATTCCGTCTACAAAAGGAATTTTAGCCTGGGTGAAAGAAATTCTTCATTTAAAGGCACCGGAGATGGACCGCATCCCGTCGGAACCGGCTCCCGAAGTGATAACAACGCTTATCAACAAAGCGACCGGCGAATCAACAACGAATAACGGAAAACGGGAAACGGACAACGGACAACGGGAAACGGAAAACGACGAAAAACATGAATCCTGCCCTTACGCCTTGAAGCGCAATATTGTGGAGTCGCTCCGTGAGATCCGCAAGTTTGCCGAAGAAAACGACCTCGCCGCCACCATGGTCCGTGCATTGCTCTCGCTGCTCGCAGAGATGGCTGTCGGTGCCCTGAAGGGGAAAGTAAGCGGCACGATACTCGATGCGTTGCTGAAAGTTTTCAACTATGAGAGGGAGAAGGAGGAATCTGCACTCCGGATCAAACTCGAAAAAGAGGAAGCTTACCGCCAAGGGGTGATAGCCGGTAAAAATGCCGGGATCGAGATCGAGGAATTCCCTGCCGTAACCGAAGACGTGCCCAACCTGAAAGGGAACACGGCGCCTTCCTCCTGCGACAACGGCAACATCTTCAGGATAGCCGGAGAAGCCTGAGTTAATGCATAATGCATAATGCATAATGCATAATTGATAATGGATAATGGATAATTTAACATTCAAAATTCAAAATTACCAAGGTTGCGTTCAAAAACGCAGTTTTTGCCTCGTCTCCACATTTCCTCGCCCCTAAACTCACAACTAAAAACTAAAAACTAAAAACTAAAAACTGAATAAAATGACAACATCTACACAAACAAACGGAGAGGTTATCGACGTAGTGACCGGTAACCCGACAACAGTAGCCGGAACTTCCGGCGCCAACACTCAAATGCCCGGTCAGCCGGTTACGGTAAGTGCCGCGGCTGCAGCCACGGGCGGAATAGACGGCGGCAACCTGATCGGAGCGGCGGTAGACGACGAACTCTTCCGCTTCAACAGCGAAGACACACCGCTTATGAACCTTATGCTGAAAGCAAAAAGGGTGAACGTCAACAGTCCGGAGGTGGACCACTATATGATCGACGAATCAAAATCAATCATATATACCAACGGACTTACCACAAGCAAGAACCGCTCTTTTGCCCCGCTGCAGGTGGAAGACTACGATATCCCTATTCTTACCCCCTACACCACCCTTCTCGTGAAGGGAGTCAACGGCTACGACCCGACAGGAACGAAAGAGACTCCCGGTAAAGACCTTATGCTGATAGTGTCAGGATCGGAGGGGCGGGGAGCCATGCCTTACGTAAGGGCGGTCAACGGCAAGAAGGCAAATCCCGACGACGAGACATGCATTGTGCCCGACATACCTGCCGGCACACCATTAGTGATACTCGCCAACTCGCTCTATGAAACACAGAAAGAGGTGGAGCCGGAGATGATCCTCCCTCAGCCCACGCGCATATATCTCCAGAAACGGGGTATGAACCAGGTTGTGAGCGACTATTTTGAAAGCCAGAAAAAGAGGGTACCTTTCTCTAAAGCCGTGATCGCCGAGCAGGCTATCGCCAACTTCAAGGTGAGGGGCAACCGGACGCTCTGGGCGGGAAGAGCCGGAAAATTCAAGGTCACCGTGCCGAAGATGGGTATGCAAACCATCTACACCACAGAGGGTTTGAGATGGCAGTTCAAGCGCGTGCTTCAGAAACCCGTGACGTGGAATGTAGACAATATCATCGCTATGGCGAAAATGTTTTTCACCGGCGAGGATGTGCCTAAAAGTGCGATCCTCCTTGCAGGAAAAAATCTCTTGGAGTCTATCCAGAAGATTGACTATAAGGATCATCCGGAGATACTTATCACCACGAAGACCAACAAGGTGGGATGGACCGTCACCAATCTGCATACAGTCTTCGGCGACATCCAGATAAAGCGTGAACCCACTCTGGACCGTCTCGGATGGAGCAATTCCGGAGGTTTGATCGGTGAAAACCGTCTCGTGCATTACGTCTATTCCGCCGAGCACTCTTTCGAAGACAGGGTCGCCGGGGAGGAGGCAACCCGCAACGGTATTCTTATCTGGGATGCCTTAGCCCTGAAGGGTACGTGTCACGTATGGATCGACGGTGAAAGCGACGAACCCACCGACGGCGCCACCAACATAACACTTTGGGATTCAACCGCGGCGCCCCCTCGACCCAAGAATGGCGCAGTCTATCTTCTCACGAAAAATTGTCCCGGGATTTCAGCCTCGGCACGTGAGGGACAGATGTGGCGTGCAACCGTCAGCGCCGACGTCACAGAGTGGCATCAGCTTATCAACGAGGAGATTGTGGTGTGATTTTAGGGTTGAGGGTTGAGGGTTGAGAGTCATTAGTTTATTAGTCATTAGTTATCGTAGCTCAAGAGTTCGTTGACACTTTCATAC
>CAJTZQ010000106.1 GCA_910583795.1 uncultured Muribaculaceae bacterium | reverse complement strand
GCTTTACAACTTCTAAGGCGGTATGAAAGTGTCAACGAACTCTTGAGCTACGATATTTAGGGTTTAGAGTTTAGAGTTTAGGGTTTAGAGTTTAGGGTTTAGAGTTTAGGGTTTGGAGTTTATGGTTTAGGTTTTAGGTTTTAGGGTTTGGAGTTTAGGTTTAGGGTTTAGAGTTTAGGATTTGGAGTTTAGAATTTAAGATTAATTTGGGGGGAGAAAACTTACAACTTACCACCTACAACATACAACATACAACCTACAACCTACAACATAAAACCTCCACCCTACAACTTACAACCAAGGGGTCAGAGCGTATAGCAGCGAACAACGGAAAACTGACAACGGAAAACTGACAACGGAAAACTAAAATCTTTCAAAGCTATATTAAAATAAATTTATTAACTTTGTGATGCGAACTAATGAAACTTTAATAATCTAACTGATATCGCATGAAATTTTTTAATTTGACGCGCAAGGCTTTGCTCTCAGGAGCTGCATTGCTACTCGCATCATCGGTTTCTTACGGAGCCAATCTCAAGTATATCTTCTATTTTATAGGAGATGGAATGGGTAGCGCAGAGGTTACTAACGCCCAGCTGTTCAATAAGAAAGTACTTGGTAACGATGAACCGTTGCTGATGACCACCTTCCCGGTAGTGTCGCTTATCACGACTCATTCGGCAAGTTCAGATGTAACAGATTCCGCAGCAGCCGGCACGGCTCTTTCCACAGGACATAAGACCAAGAACGGGATGCTCGGTATGAACGCCGACACAGTAGCCGTCACTTCCATAGCGCGCACTTTGTTTGAAAACGGTTATGGAGTTGGTCTTGTAACTACCGTCGCTATCGACGACGCAACTCCGGGAGCATTCTATACCCATGTGCCTCACAGGAGCATGTTTTACGAAATCGGCAAAGATCTTGCCGAATCCGGTTATCAGTTTGCAGCAGGCGCTTCTTTGAGAGGCACAAAAGACAAGGATGGAAACGACAACGGACTCATGGATCTCTTCAAGAAAAATAATGTTGCAGTCAGCTACGGACTTGACGGTATCGACAAAAAAGCTAAGAAGCAGCTCGTGTTAAGCCCATTCCACGATAAGATGAGCAATGAGGTTGGTCTTGCAGTGGATTCACTTGAAAATGCACTGACCCTTCCCGAAATGACTCAGGCGTGCCTTGACCATCTTATGCGCACAAATCCTAAAAAGTTTTTCATGATGGTAGAGGGTGGAAGTATCGATCATAACGGACATAGCAACGACGGCGGTGCGTCTGTGAGGGAGGTGAAAAATTTTGACAACGCCCTTAAGATTGCTTATGATTTCTATCTCAAGCATCCCAACGAGACATTGATTCTTGTCACTGCCGATCATGAGACCGGCGGAATGTCGGTAGGTTGCGATGCCACAGGCTACAGCGCACGCCCCGAAGTGGCACGCGCCCAAAGAATTTCAAAGGATAAATTCAATGAATATTGTTATGAACTCGTGAAAGAGGGGAAAACTCCTTCATGGGATGAGATGCAGGCATTCCTTGCAGAGAAACTCGGTTTCGGCACAGCTGTGAAACTGACTGATAGCGAATTGAATGACTTACGCGATTCTTACGCTATCGCATTCATGAAGAAAAAGCCTTGGGAATTTGTTGACCAGGCATTTTCTATTTTGAATTCCAAGAGCGGGTTCGGCTGGACCACAGGTGATCATACAGGACATCCGGTCCCTGTCTATGTTATCGGTGTCGGTGCCAACAAGTTCACTAATTTCAATGACAACACAGATCTTCCGAAGAAGATCCTTAAGCTTGCAGGAAAATAATTCGGTGGTCTTTTATTCGGCAGTCTTTGACTGCCGAGGGTTATAGGGTTAGCCTTCTTGTCTTTTTTGAGAGGACAAGATCCGGGATGAGATAAATACCCCCTCTTGCGCCACCGCAAGAGGGGGTATTTATTTTAATATAGTAATTGATGGTTATGGGAGGGGAACGAGCGGTTCTTTCACATAGAGCATTTCTGTGCGTCGGGCACACGTCTCGCAAGCCGGGAAAACGTAGCGCGTTTTGTCGGTGGAGAATGCCCTGGTTGCGATCGCCCCTTCAGTAGCTTGCCTGTGGCATATTTCATGAGCGCATTCGGGTGCTTTCCTGCCGGTGGTCTTTTCCCAGTATTCAAGCATGGAGGAATATCCTTCCGGTGCTTCACATGCGAAGGTTGCCATCACATTTTTCACCACTACAGTGGAGCCGTCTCCTGTTGCCTCAATTTTATTGCTTTCCATTTACAGAAACATTAACGGCTGAATAGGGATCCGGGGAGCGCGCGACAGTTATAGCATGACGCCATCACTTCTCCGTATGCACCGGCTGAACGCATAGCAATCAGATCTCCGCGTTTGGTCAGGGGTAGCAATTCATCAGTCCCGAAAGTGTCAGACGATTCACATATCGGACCAACCACGTCATATCTTTCCTCTTCTTGGGAAGTGGAGGTGAGATTTTCAATCTTATGATGTGCCTGATAAAGAGCCGGACGGATGAGAGCAGTCATACCACCATCGACGATGATGAATTTTTTGTCTACACCCTCTTTGACGTATGTCACGCGGGTGATAAGCGAACCGCACTGAGCCACGATCGCCCTTCCGAGTTCGAAATGCACCTGTTGCCCGGGGCGGAGTTTCAGATTTTCATGGAAAATTTTGAAATATTCCTTGAAATCCGGAATCGGATGCCCGTCGGGGTCGTCGTAATCGATGCCGAGTCCACCACCTACATTTATAGAAGAAATCTGAAGATCGGTATATTTATCCTGCAGGTCGTTGATCCTTTCGCAGAGAATTTTGAAAGGGGTGAGGTCTGTCACCTGTGACCCGATATGGAAATGAAGACCTTTGAAATCAATCCATTCAGATTTTTCACAAAGTTCGATAGCTTTGGACAACATCGACATTGCGATACCGAATTTATTTTCCGCAAGTCCGGTCGTGATGTAATGATGAGTGTGAGCATCAATCTCCGGGTTAACACGCAGAGCTACAGGCGCCTTTTTACCGAGGCTTTTTGCAATTGCTTCGATAGCTGAAATTTCCGGTTCTGATTCGGCGTTGAAACATCCTATTTCATATTCAAGAGCCGCAGCAATTTCCTGGTCGGTTTTACCCACTCCGGCAAAAACTATTTTTGGAGCCGGGAATCCGGCATCGATAGCAGCCTTTATCTCTCCAATGCTGACAGTGTCGGCTCCCAAACCGGACGCCGCTATGCGCTTGAGAATCTCCGGATTGGAATTTGCCTTAACGGCATAATGCACATGAAATCCCGGGAAACTTGAAGACTGTTTAACCGCGTCGATCGTGGCATCGAGGAGCTTTACGTCGTAATAATAGAATGGCGTGGTTTCGGCGCGCATCCTGTCTAATGGGAAATAAGTCTTTTCCATTATAATCTACTTTCAGAATAGATTTTCACTAAGGAGCTTGAGAGCCTTGATCTTGTCATCTTTACGAACGAGCAGTGAGATGTTGTAGTTGCTGCCGCCGTAAGAAATCATTCTTACAGGCACATCCTTGAGGGCGTTGACAACAGCCGCCTCAAATCCACGGTTCTGCCATTCGAGGTCGCCCACTACGCAGACGATAACCATGTCGTGGTCTACGGTGACGTCGCCGAGTTCAGAAAGCTCATTCACGATTTCATCGAGATAGCGTTCGTTGTCGATAGTGACCGAGACGCCCACCTCTGATGTGGTGATCATATCGATAGGGGTGTGAAACTTCTCAAAGATCTCAAACACTTTGCGGAGGAAACCGTAAGCCAGAAGCATGTGGCTGCTCTTTATCTTGATGGCGGTGATGTTGTCTTTTGCGGCAACAGCTTTGATCGTGTGGGTGGGCTCGGCGTTGTAGATAGTCGTGCCGGGAGCCTCCGGTTCCATAGTGTTCAGAAGTCGCACGGGGATGTTTGCATGTTTCGCCGGGAGCACGCAAGTGGGGTGGAGAATCTTTGCTCCGAAATATGCGAGCTCGGCAGCCTCTTCAAAGTGAAGTTCGCTGACAGGGCTTGTCCCTTCCACGAAACGGGGGTCATTGTTGTGCATTCCGTCGATATCGGTCCATATCTGGATTTCATCGGCGTTGATTGCCGCGCCGAGAAGAGAGGCTGTGTAGTCGCTGCCGCCACGTTGGAGATTGTCGATATCGCCGTCCATGTTGCGGCATATAAATCCTTGAGTGAGATAGATGGTATGTCCGGGATTAGCCTCAAGAGCCGCGTTTGCGTTCTCTTTTATGTAATTTTGGTCGGGTTCCCCATTGCGGTCGATGCGCATGAATTCAGTGGCATCAAGCAGGACAGCGTCCATCCCCTGTTGCATCATGTAGAGGATTACGAGATTTGTAGACAACTTTTCTCCGAAAGCCACAATCTCCTTCTCTTCCTTTATGGAGAAAGGACGGTCGACATAGCTGCGGAGGTCTGTGAAAACCTTATTGATATAGGCATCTGCTTTGCCAAGAAGTTCAGCGTCTGAAAGGAGCTGTGCTGCTGTGTCTTTATATTTGGTTTCGAGGTCGTCGATCTGTTTTCGGGCGTTTCCGAATTCAGCATCCTTGATGCTTTGTGAGATACTGATCAGGCTGTTGGTCGTGCCCGACATGGCGCTCAGCACCACGAGCACATTGCCTTCGGCGGCAACGAGCGCCACCATGTTCTTCATTCTTTGGGCGCTTCCCACGGAAGTGCCTCCAAATTTCATTACCTTCATATTTTTACTGAGATCGAATTAACAGTTGAATCTCAAGTGTCAGATATCGACACCTATAATAAACCCTGTAGAATTACTACCTGTAGAAAATTTCGCGCAAATTTAATAAAAATCATTTATAAAACACTAATAATGTTATCGAAAACAGACGTTTTAAGTAAAAATTAAAATATATACGGAAATTATTGAGATTTTTGACCGTATGAATACGATTTCAACCTTTGTTGATGTAGATTGTTTGAGAATGTATGAAGATTCCATTTTTTACTATATTGTTGCTTTTGTGCTGTAGTTTCCCGGCTTTTTCGCAGATAGAGATGATCGAGTCTGTGAATGAGTCGGACTATGGCATGGTGAAGACGAATCTCACATTCGGCTACGACCATGCTTTCGGCGCGGTGCCTGACAATATAACAGGAAGGATATCTTATCAGATAATCAAGAAACCGTATCTTACGTTTTCTGTTAACGCCCGGCTTAACACCTTGTGGGCAAATTTCGATTCAAAAGATCTTTCCAATGATTTGGATGCCTGGGATATAGGCTTGAATGGAAACCATTCTTACGGAAGTTTCGGTTTTACGACAACGGCATTTCTTCCACTGTTAGGCAAGCCGCTTGCTATTCTTGCCATAGGCAACGCTGAATGGTCAAACCATTGTTTCGGACGTATATCAGGTTTGGTAGGTGGAGCGTATATTTTTAAACTTACAAAAGACACTCAGTTTGGAGTCGGAATTCTGGGCATGATAAATACCGCCTCAAAAATACCGGTTTTCCCTGTTTTTATCTATCGCCATAGGTTTAATCCCCGGTTTGCCATCAATGTCTACGGGGGCTTATTCGGGCTTGAATACAGGCTCAACGAAAATAATTTAGTCACTTTGGGAGCAGATCTGGATGTAAGAAGTTTTTATTTTAAACCGCAAGTGGAAGGTTGGCCCGACAAATGTCGGTTTACGATGACATCTGTGCGTCCGGCATTGAAATTTAAACATCGGTTTTTCAAGAATTTTTATGGTGAGGCACAAGCCGGGGTGTCGTTCAAGATCTCGGGAAGAGTGTCGGGGGTGACAGGCAAGGCGCGTTATCTTGATTTTTCGGAGAAACCGTCTTTCTTTTTGAAGGGAGTGCTGAGTTATGCACTGTGACGAGTTTTGAGTTTTGAGTTTTGAGTTTTGAGAGAGTTCGCTTCGCTCACACTACAATCAAGATCTGTTATTTAGGGTTAATAACGCTTTGAAATATATATTTCGAGATGTGATAAAGGCTTGCAGCGGGTGCTCGCTGCAAGCCTTCATTGTAATTATATTTGAAATGAAATCCTGTTTGGGGATTTTGTATTCCGTTAGTTTTTGGGGGTCATGCCGATGTTTTGGAAGATGAATGAGTAGATGTCGGCATATTCGTCGATAACTTTCGACATCGGTTTCCCGCCGCCGTGACCAGCTTTGCTGTCAATGCGGATAAGCTTTGGTGCGTCGCCCGTATCGGAAGCCTGAAGAGTGGCGGCATATTTGAATGAATGTGCCGGAACCACCCGGTCATCATGATCGGCTGTTGTCACAAGGATTGCCGGATAGGGGGTGCCGTCGTTCTTGATGTTGTGGAGCGGTGAATATGAGAGAAGATAATCAGCCATCTCTTTTGAATCTGCGCTTGTGCCGTAGTCGGAAGCCCAGTTCCAGCCGATGGTGAAGAGGTGATATCGCATCATGTCCATTACGCCTACTTCCGGGATCGCCACTTTGAAGAGGTCGGGGCGGAGATTCACGGTCGCTCCAACAAGAAGACCGCCGTTGCTTCCGCCGACGATTGCAAGATGTTCGGGAGAAGTCCATCCTTCGTTGATGAGGTATTCTCCGGCAGCTATGAAGTCGTTAAACACGTTCATCTTGTTCATCTTAGTGCCGGCGAGATGCCAATCCTCACCATATTCGGAGCCGCCGCGAAGGTTAGCCTGGGCATATATGCCGCCGTTTTCAAGCCAAAGCATCCTGCTTGCCGAGAAACTTGGGGGAAGAGACACATTGAAACCGCCGTAGCCATAAAGATAGACAGGGTTCTTGCCATTCTTTTCAAGACCTTTCTTATAGGTGATAAACATAGGGATCTTTGTGCCGTCGGCAGAAGGGTAGAACACCTGCTCGGTCACATAATCGTCCATGTTTACACCTGAGATTTCGGGAGTTCCGATAAGGGTGCTTTCCCCGGTTTCCATATTGTAGGAATAGCGTGCGGAGGGATAGACGAAAGAAGTTAGAGCGTAATAGACTTCGTTGTGGTCTTTGTCGGAAGATATTCCTACTGTGCCGAATGTCGGGAATTCTATTTCTCGGATAAGTTTTCCGTCAGGCTGATAGATGTAGGCATGTTCTGCGGCATCTTCCTCAAAAGTGATGATCAGCTTGTTGCCGGCAAACTGGACACCTGCCATAACGCCTTTACCCTCAGGAATCACTTCTTTCCAGTTCTCTTTTGCTGGATTGTTGAGGTCAGCCACCATCAATCTGTTTTTGGGAGCGTTCCAGTTTGTCTTGATATAAGCCTTGTCGCCGATCACTTCCATCACGCTCATTTCGTAGTCTTGAGAGGGCTCCATCACCACCCAGTCGCCGCCTTTCTTGAGATTCTTGACTTTCAGGGCATTGCCGAGACCTTGTCCCGCAGCAGTGAGGAACATCCATTCCTCATCTTCCGGAATGTAAGCGGAATGGAAATAAAGCGGGTTAGCCTTGTCTTCATAGACGAGACGGTCTTCACTCTGGGGGGTGCCGATCTTGTGATAGTATATCTGATGGTTTTCGTTGGCGTTTGAGAATTCCTTGCCCTTTTCAGGACGTGGATATGCGCTGTAGTAGAATCCGTCGCCTTCCCAGTCGGCACCGGTGAACTTCGCCCATTCTATATGGTCGTCGAGAAGTTGCTTTGTTTTGGCATCCATCACATATATTTCGTTCCAGTCAGAACCGCTGCGAGAAATAATGTAGGCTGCGTATTTACCGTTGTTGGAGAAACTCAGACCCTGCAGAGCCACCGTTCCGTCTTCAGAGAGGGTGTTTGGATCGAGGAAAACTTCCGGAGTGCCGTTAAGGGTGTCGGTGCGGTAAAGCACGCTTTGGTTCTGAAGCCCGTCATTCTCATAATAGTAGTATTTCCCGTCTTTATGTTTGGAAGGGAGACCTGTTTTCTTGTAGTTGTTTAGTTGAGTTAGACGGTCGCGGATTTTATCGCGGAAAGGTATCTTGGAAAGATATTCCTCCGTAATAGCGTTCTCGGCTTTCACCCATTCGAGTGTGGCGGGAGCCGTGTCGTTTTCGAGCGGACGATATGGGTCGGCTACAACCGTGCCGAAATAATCGTCTGTCACTGTTTCGTCTGTAGGAGCTGCGGGATATTCTATCTTTGAAGAAGAACAAGATGCCGCGATTATGCCGGTCATTGCAGACATGAGAGTGGTTTTAAATAGTCGGTTCATGTATGGTTCAGTTGATTAATATCGCAAAAGTAATTAAAAGTTGCGAGAAGACAGCCAACAAATTAAAAAATTTTAAACGATAATCTGCTATTCAATAAGAGCTTTTATGAAAGGTTTATATGAATTATATGCACTAATTAATTAGTTAGAAGTGGGTATAAAAAATAATTGATTGTCTCACGACAACCAATCTTCAGTTAACCTTAAAATCTAATACCATGAAAAACTCAATGCAAAATTATAAAATATTTTTCA
>CAJTZQ010000105.1 GCA_910583795.1 uncultured Muribaculaceae bacterium | reverse complement strand
TCTTTGCCGGCATCTTTATGATATTTATTCAGTCATTATGGAACCCCATAACTCCTTCATAAATATCAAAAATCTGCTCTACAAATCCTCTCAATTCCTTCAACAAATAAATTTAAACAGTTTCTAAATGATTTGTTTTATTGATACAGAAATTGTAATTTTGAATCAAAAATAAGGTTTAAATTTTTTAAGTAGACTAAATTTCTTCATTTAAATCATTTAAACTTTTAGAGCATTCCTCTTCATTATATTACTCTCCCCATAGCATTACATAATTACTTGTTATGAAATCCACTATCTCTGAAATCGCTTCAGCGCTGGGTCTTAAATGCGACTCTGGAAACACAATCGATACCCTTCTTACGGATTCGCGCAGTCTTATGCGCCCTGAATCCTCACTCTTTTTCGCCATACACACCCCCGGAGGAAATGACGGACACAAATACATGCGTGATCTTTACAATAAAGGCGTGAGATTCTTTGTGGCGGAATATGTGCCGGAAAACATGAATCAGTGTCCGGATGCTGTCATTTTGAAAACAGACAATACCATCCGAGCTTTAAGGGAAACAGCCTCCCTTGCCAGAAAGAAAACGTGTGAGAGAGTCGCCATCACAGGCAGTCGAGGGAAAACTACCCTAAAGGAGTGGATTTTTCAGTTAATGGAACCTTTGAAAGAGATCGCCCGCTCACCAAGAAGCTATAATTCACAGATAGGGGTGCCCCTTTCAATGTGGGAAATAGAAGACTCAACAGCCATCGCCATCATCGAAGCAGGAATCTCCCGCAAAGGAGAGATGAAGACGCTTGCCGAATGTATCTGTCCAGACACAGTGATCTTCACAAACATTGGAGATGCCCATTCAGAGGGATTTGAATCCTTGGAGGAAAAGAGTGCGGAAAAAGCTTTGCTCGCCGGTGGAAATAATGTAAAAAATATAATTTTCAATGCCGACTCAAAACTGCTTAGAAACGCGCTTGCCCCTTATCTTGAAGGAAAGAATGTGTTGGCATGGTCAACAACCGATCCGTCGGCATCCTTATACATAGAATGCGGCACGCCTAACAGATCAGGAATAAGGGAGCTGTCGTGGACTTACAAAGGGGAAAGACATTCATTGAATGGGGCGTTGGAAAACGAAGCAGATATCGAAAACGCTGCAGGCGCCCTCGCCTTAATGCTTCTTGAAGAGGTCAGCCCTGAAGTGATTGCTGAAAGATTTAAATGCCTACATAAAATAGGCACACGCCTTAATGTCAGCGAGGGTGTTAACGGATGCTCCGTTATCCTTGATTCATACACAAGCGATTTCTCATCGTTGCTCCCAGCCGTAAATTTCATGATGCGCAGGAAAATGCCGGAACAGCACTCGGTCCTTGTGATGAGCGACATAAGACATGAAACGTCGCCCTTGACGGATATCTATACTGCAATTGCCACCGCCGTTAAAGAATCTGGAGTCGAGCGGTTTATAGGGGTCGGGAAAGAGATGAAGAAACATGCCCGGCTATTCCCTGAAGGAGCTCAATTTTTTGAAACCACCGATCAACTTCTTGACACTCTATCCACTTCAGATTTCGTCTCGGAGATCATTTTACTGAAAGGGGCTCCGGAATTTGAATTTGAACGCATAAATGAACTTCTTGAGGCACGCAAGCATGAAACGGTGCTTGAAGTAAACCTTGATGCAATAGTCAGCAATTATAATTATTTCCGCAGCCATCTCCCTTCAGGGACAGGAATCGTGGCAATGGTCAAGGCATCGGGATATGGAGCCGGAAGCTATGAGATAGCAAAAACCATGCAGGATTGCGGCGCGGCATATCTTGCGGTTGCAGTACTTGACGAGGGGATCGATCTCCGCAAAAACGGAATCCGGATGCCCATCATGGTGATGAATCCCAAAGTCGTGAACTATAAATCTATGTTTGCCAACCGTCTTGAACCGGAAATCTACAGCATGGAAATGCTTAAAGACGTGATAAAAGAGGCGGAGAAAAACGGTATCGAAAATTATCCGATTCATCTAAAACTTGACACCGGAATGCATCGCACCGGATTTATTCCTGAAGAACTTGATGAAGTGGCGGAGATTATTTCAGGGCAAAAGGCTGTGAAATTGTCTTCGATGTTCTCCCATCTTGCCACATCCGACTGCGTTGACATGGACGACTATACCGAGCTACAGCTTTCTCGCTTCAAAGAGATGACAGAACAGATTCTCAATAAGATTCCTTATCCCGTAAAACGCCACGTACTCAACAGCGCAGGCATACTTCGATTCCCGGAGCATCATTATGATATGGCACGCCTCGGGATAGGATTATACGGCGCGAACACATTGCTGGAAGAGATTGAAAAACCACTTGCCGTGGTGTCTACCCTCCGCACTGTCATCATCGCCATCAGAGAATGGGACGAAGGGGAAACCATAGGCTATGGAAGGAAGGGAGTATTGAAACGCAGATCAAAGATCGCAACAATCCCTATCGGATATGCCGACGGCATGAACCGACATTTCGGCAGAGGCAACATCTGTGTAAAAGTAAATGGTCAGGATGCCCCGACAATCGGGAATATCTGCATGGATGCGTGTATGATCGATGTGACAGGTATAGACTGCAAGGTTGGGGATGCCGTTGAAATATTCGGTCCGCACGCACCCGTGCAACGTCTTGCCGACCTTCTCGATACAATACCCTACGAAATTCTCACTTCCGTGTCCCCCCGAGTAAAGAGGGTATATTATCGGGAATGAAAGGTTGCCGATTAAATTGATGTATTTAAAGCCTCAAGACATTTCTTGACCTCCTGATCTGTGGTAAAGAGCTTTTCTTTACAATACTTCAGGAGTTCAAGAGCGCGAGAAGTGTAGCCGGCAAGACTGTCGATGTCGCAATCATCACTTTGCATTTTAGCGACAATCGTTTCGAGTTCGGCAATAGCCTTGCCGTATGAAAGCTGCTGATCCATAACTATATCGTTTTATTTATTTAAGTTTCGCAAGCTCACTTAAGGTTTGAAGGTTAAGGGGTTAAAGGGTTATATTTACACTTGATCCTTAAAGAAAAAGAAACCTGAAATCTAACCACAATTGTAGATTAACCTTTTAATCTTATAACCTCATAACCTTCAACTTTCGCATGCGAAAGTTGAATTATTTATATTATTTCAGATTCTATCGTTCCCTTGTGCAGACGGGTGGATATCCTCGTTCCGCTTGATAAGGATGCTGCATCAGTGACCGCCTTCCCGTTCACTCTGGTTATTGAATACCCCCTTTTAAGGGTATTTTCAGGACTCAGGATACCTACCATCCCTTCAAGACTCTCAAGTTTTGCAGCGTGACGCTTCAGAGTCAAATCGGCAGCCAATGATAATCTTTCAGACAACTCATCCAGTCGATCAGCCGACCTCACACAAGTCTTTGGAGCGAGGGTCTTCAAAAGCTGCCTGTACATCTCAATCTTTCCATTTGCCTGGGCGAGCTTGGCTGAGACGATTGCGGGGATACGGGAAATCTCCCTTTCAAGCAACGCCCCCGCCGAAGCTATTCTTGTCTCGGCAAGCGCAGGGATCAAAGTCTCACAATTTGAAAGCCTTCTCATCTCTCCGGAAATCCGATCATTGACATAGCGGGTAATCGTGTCGACAAGTTCTCCGGTCTTTTCATAAGCGCTTCTTAAAGAATCCACAAAGAATGCCGCCACGGCTGTAGGTGTTTTCAATCTTGTGTGGGCAATTTCGTCGAGCACCGTGCGGTCGCGTTCATGACCAATTCCCACGACTACCGGAAGCGGGAACACCGCCACATCCCTCGCAAGCTCATAATCATCAAAACCATTAAGGTCGGTTGTTGCGCCACCGCCTCTGAGAATTGCCACGCAATCCCATAAATCGATTGTCTGTTCCACGAACTTCAAAGCCTCTCTCACAGAGAGAGAAGTCCGTTCTCCCTGCATTATCGCCGGCACGAGGAATGGATAGAAGACAAATCCTTCCTGATTAGCCATCAGGTGGTTGATAAAATCTCCATAACCAGCCGCACCAGCCGCCGAGATGACGGCTACCCTCTGAGGAGCCGCCGGCATTGTCTTCAACTTGTTCAATCCGAGCACACCCTCATTATGAAGCCTAATAAGAATCTCCCTTCTGAGACGTTCCATGTCTCCAAGAGTGTAGGAAGGATCTATATCATTGACAGTAAAAGACAAACCGTATAATTGATGATGATTAGCCGTGCCATTGAGCATCACCTTGAGACCGGTCATTATGTCTCTGCCCGTAGAAGCATAAAATTTTTGGCGAATATATTGGAATCGTGATTGCCAGATAGTCGCCCTAAGCTTCGCTACAGTTTGTCCTGCCTGATTCTTCTCAATCAACTCCATGTAGCAATGCCCCCCACTGACCCGCACATCGCTGAGTTCGGCAATGACCCAAGCCCCCTGCAAAACAGGAGACCGTCTCACTGCATCGCCAATGGCAACCGTATATTGGGAAAGCGTCATCGGTGCCGGAACAGCACCAAACAAACTCTGGGAAGTCATCATTTTTACTCCTCTTCCCTAACAGCTCCAATCTCTTTCAGAGCTCCTGTGGCAGGATCAAACACTGCATAAGAAGGTTCCTTCTTGTCGCTGAATACCGAGGGATTAAGTCCAAAAACCACACCAAACTGAGAAAATTCCAATTCCTGTTGCCAGAGCGTCTTTCCCAAGAAAGAAATGGTTATCTCAGCTGCACCGGGAACAGAGTAAACCACTGCATCTTTGGGCAATTTCTTTTCTTCCCCTTTTGAATCGACCGGGAGAGCCCCCCGGTTAGTTATGTCGACTGATATATATACAGGATCTCCTGAATAATCATCAGCACCAACGAAGCCGTTGAAATTGCTGAGACGGAACAACGTCTTCTTTCCATTCTCGTCAGGCACGAATGTAAAATTACGTATGACAGTCTCCTTTGTGATATTTCCCAGGAAAGCAGCAGTGAGTGTCGCCTCCTGATGAGCGAGAGAATTCAACATAAGTTCGAGCTGCTTCCCGTCGGTCGGCATAGTCTCGGCAGTGCCCCTCGTCAGAGAAATCTTGGCATCCCTGATTTCCATAAGATTCTCAGCAAGCATCTGCGCCTGCTTGGCGGAAGACTGCGACGCGATAAAATCCTCGTCGACGTATTGCAGATATTCGTTATCCCCAATCTTTTCACCTTCAAACCCCTCGACAGCCGGTTCTTCCTCCGACGGCAACTCAGGAGTTTTATTGATAGAAAGAAGCATTCCATCGGCATCTACACCAATATAAGTAGCAGATCCCGGCTTTAGCTGCATCAAATAACGGGAATCCGGGTCAGGGATGCCATAAGGGCGCACCTTAACAGATTTAATTGTCCATATTTCAGCATCATTCCTGACAACCTTGTCGGTGCCCATATATTTTTTAGCATACTGATAATAAGGCCCCGCCTTGAGTGTCTCTTTAACAGCCGTCACCTCGACATCCAAAGCTGTAATAGGAAGAGTATATATCAATCCGTATTCATTATGCTTTTCAGCCGTAAGGATTTTAGTCTGCTGAGCAGAAACCGATACAAATGATGCAATAAGCATCACAACAGTAAAAATGTTTTTAATCATATTATATCAGATATGAGGAGTTTCCCTTTTTATAATAGCACGAATAGCCCGACCGCAATAATTAGCAATGTCGGAAGCCACAAGCCCGTATTCACCGAATTCACCGGCTGCCATGTCGCCGGCAAGGCCGTGAATGTAGACGCCAGTGTATGCAGCATGTTCAGGTCTGAAACCCTGTGCGAGGAAGGCGGCTATCACTCCTGTAAGCACATCTCCCGCACCAGCCGTAGCCATACCGGGATTGCCAGTGGAATTGAAATACACTCTTCCTGTAGGGCATGCCGTAGCTGTATAATGACCTTTCAAGACAATAATGATATTGTAGTATTTAGCCATGTCTATCGCCTTTTTAAGACGATCCTCTGAATTTTCATGCTCACCGAAAAGACGGTCAAACTCTCCTATATGGGGGGTTATAATCGTCTGCGAGGGGATAATCGACAGGAGTTGCGGACGTTGAGAAATACAATTTAAAGCATCAGCATCAAGAATCAACGGAGACTTACAGTTTTTAAGAAGCGACTCAAGAGCATCTACCGTACGCTCGTTAGTTCCAATACCGGGACCTACAGCGACCGCCTGATGACTATGATGGATTGTCATGTCGGAAATATAATGTTCATTCCGGTCAGGTTCAAACATTGCTTCCGGGACAGCAGTCTGAAGAATCGGCATACCAAGCCGGGCACTGTGCACAGTCACGAGTCCCGCCCCACTTTTCAGACATGCACGTGCCGACATAACGGCAGCCCCCATCATGCCGGTGCTACCGGAAAGCATCAAAACCGATCCATAATCCCTTTTCCCGGTGAACTTACCTCTTGGCTTCAGAAGAGGTCGTACGTTTTTTGCTTCCACAAGATAATAATCTGTGGAAATTTCTTTCATTTTTGCCTTGTCAAGTTCTATATCAAGCAGTTTCCATTCCCCTACTATATCTGCGTTCTCTCCGAAGAAAAATGAAAGTCGAGGAGTCTGGAATGACAGCGTAAGATCGGCGTGGACCATGTCACGACGGTTTACATTTGCATTCCATTCGCCAAACAAGCCTGACGGGATGTCTATAGAAATAACATATGCACCAGATTCGTTTATGTAGCGGGCAAGCACCATGAAACCACCTTGAAGCGCCTGACGAAGTCCTGAACCGAAAATACCATCCACCAACACATCATTTTCGCTCAGATAAGGAGGTTGGAAATCGCGTTTCACTTCAGTGAAATCAATGCCATCCATAGTGATCAATTTTTTTCTTTCCTCATCGCAGTCATGGCTTAGCTTACCGACAACGTTGAAAAGAAAAACTTCCACCTTCTTATATCCTTGTTCAAAAAGGATGCGCGCTACAGCAAGCGCATCGCCACCATTATTTCCAGGTCCTGCGACCACAACAATCCTTTGTGTGGGAAGGAAACGGGATATTATTTCACATGCCACAGCATTGGCGGCACGCTCCATAAGTTGAAGCGAATCTATATTTTGAGCCTCGCATGTGGCATTGTCAATTTCGTGTATCGTGTGAGATTCAAATATTTTCATAGCGCAATATGAAGAGATTTTACTCTACATTATTTATGGCAGGAAAGATCTCCGGCATACCGTCAACCTTTCTGCCTAAAAACAAATTACAAATTTAACGCTAACCTTCGAAATCTGCAAAATCATTTTGAATTTATTTGCAGATTTAAATTTAATCATAAATATATGCGCTCAATTTGCATCCATTTCATCGTAAAAATACATCCTTTTTATTTTTTTCGCTATATTTGCACCCCTATTAGCCGGAATCTTTTGCCAACTTCATTTGGATGAGAGGTAAAGAAGGTCCGCGCCATCAAATAAACCTATATAATGAAAATACTTGTTACAGGAGCGGCTGGTTTTATCGGTGCCGCGGTGTTAAATCGACTCCTAAAAGAGCGGCACGACATCGTGGGGATCGACAACTTCAGCAATTATTACGATCCTTCCATGAAATTCGCAAGACTGGATCTACTCGGGATATCAGGTAGAGATATCCCGTCTGAAATTCCTGTGGCGAGCAGCATGTATCCGCGATTGAAATTTATAAAAACGGACCTTAAGGATTCGGAAGCCACCGACAGACTGTTTGAAGAAAACGGTTTTGACACCGTAATACATCTTGCAGGTCAGCCCGGCGTAAGATATTCCATTTCAAATCCGAGGTCGTATATCTCCAACAACATCGATGTTTTTGTCAATATTCTTGAGGGATGCCGGAACCATGGAATAAAACATCTTGTCTTTGCTTCTTCTTCAAGTGTGTACGGGCTGAATGCCAATGTCCCGTTTTCGGAAAGCGACGGGATAGCGCATCCTGTAAGCCTCTATGCAGCGACAAAAAAAAGCAACGAACTCATGGCGCATGTATACTCACATCTTTACAATCTCCCTGTCACGGGGTTAAGGTTTTTCACAGTATATGGTCCATGGGGTCGACCGGACATGTCACCACATCTGTTTATTGATGCAATACTTCATGACCGTCCAATCAACGTTTTCAACAACGGCGATATGTTGCGAGATTTCACGTATATCGACGACATAGCGGAAAGTGTGGCAAGGATTGCGGACATAATTCCACACCCTGATGCTGAATGGGATGCAAGGACCGCAAACCCCTCATCATCATGCGCGCCTTACCGAATATATAATGTGGGCTGTCAGCATCCGGTAAGACTTATCGACTACATCTCCTGCATAGAATCAGCGATCGGGAAAGAAGCAAAAAAAATATTTCTCCCCATGCAGCCGGGCGACGTCTACCAGACCAATTCAGACTCCTCTTCCCTGGCAGCAGCCATAGGCTATAGCCCTTCTACTACTATTGAAGAAGGCATAAGAAAAACTGTAGAATGGTTTAAATCATATTACAAGATATAATGAACTTATTTAGAAACTGTTTAAAATTTATTTTGTCTTGTCATTGAGGCCTTTGTCGACATCTTTATGATATTTATTCAGTCATTATGGAACCCCATAACTCC
>CAJTZQ010000104.1 GCA_910583795.1 uncultured Muribaculaceae bacterium | reverse complement strand
ACTTGGCTCCTCGGAGCCGTTAACAAACTCTCAAAAAATAACCGAAGTATTGATATTTATAATATCAACCCTTTTTCCTCTTTTATCGATTGGGCAGTCTGTCAAGGGATTTGTTCACGAGCAATCCGCAACCAACGGGTATGTATTCCCAACTGATCAAGAAGTATTGAAAAAACTTGATAGTTGGCAGGATCTCAAATTTGGAGTGATATTTCACTTCGGACTTTATTCAGTGCCGGGGATAGTGGAATCATGGAGCATCTGTTCTGAAGATGTTGATTGGATCACACGGGAAGGGGATTTACCCTACGACAAATATAAGGAATGGTATTGGAATCTGGTAGATTCTTTCAATCCTATAGAGTTCAATCCGGAAAGATGGGCAGAAATTATGAAGAATGCAGGTGTGAGGTATATGATTTTTACAACAAAACATCATGACGGATTCTGCTTGTTTCCATCTAAATTCACAGATTTCAATATCTCCAAAAGCCCTTTTGGAGATAATCCAAGATATAATATCGCCAAAGAAGTGTTTCAGGCATTCAGGGACAAGGATTTTATGATAGGTTGCTATTTCTCAAAGCCTGACTGGCATTCCGAATGGTTCTGGAATCCAAGATTTGCAACACCAGTGCGTGGCATTAATTATAAAAAAGAACGGCACCCTGATTGGTGGCGCAACTATCAGAATTTCACAGCCTCGCAACTTGGCGAACTTCTGAACGGCGATTATGGGATAATAGACATTCTGTGGCTCGACGGCGGATGGATTACCGGAGATGACATAGGTCTTGACAATATCCTTTCAGAAGCCCGCTCTTCACTTCATCCGGGGTTGATTTCTGTTGATAGAAGCATACGTGGGAAAAATGAGAATTATCAGACTCCGGAACGAGGAATCCCTGACAGGCAGCTGCTCTATCCATGGGAAAGCTGTATTCCATTAAGCAATGATTGGGGATGGGTGCCCAATGCTCAATATAAAAGTGCTGAAAAGATTATAGGTCTACTTGCCGAAACCACAGCAAAAGGGGGATCTCTACTACTTGGAGTAGGTCCTACTCCCCAAGGGACAATAGATCCCGAAGTGGAAAACAGATTACGTGAGATAGGGAAATGGCTTGACACAAACGGGGAGGCTATTTATTCGACTCGACCTACCCCCATTTTTAATGATGGAAATACATGGTTCACCTCCTCCAAAGATGATAGATATCTTTATGCAATATATGTCTTACCCGAAGGTGAAAAGATTCCTGAATTCATAGAATGGAATGGTAATATACCTTCCGGTAGGATGACTCTTCTTGACGGCAACCAAAGACTGTCTTATAAAACTTTTCCTGACGGCAAAGTCAGAGTCATGCTCCCTAAAGGGATTAAAAATTCACATGTCGCAATCAAATTTACTGCAGCAAGATGAAAAAGGAATTGTTGGTTTCTCTCATTGCATTCTCTATTTTGGGTTGCATTAATATTGTGGCGGAAACTCTCCCTATCTACAAAAATCCTAATGCTACGATCGAAGACAGGGTGTCTGATTTGATATCAAGAATGACCATTGAGGAAAAAGCCGGTCAGCTTTTATGCCCTATGGGTTGGGAAATGTATATTAAGAATTCTGACGGGAGCATAGCTATCTCAGATAAATTCAGGAATCAGAACTCCGGGAATATGCCTGTAGGAGCATATTGGGCTACTCTCCGAGCAGATCCATGGACTCAAAAGACTCTTGAGACCGGTCTCTCTCCTAAAGAAAGTGCCGAGACACTGAATATACTTCAGAAATTTGCTGTAGACAGCACCCGTCTTGGCATTCCATTCCTATTTGCTGAAGAACTGCCTCATGGACACATGGCAATCGGTACAACCGTGTTTCCTACAGGGCTCGGAATGGCTTCAACATGGAATCCAGCACTTATTTACGCTGCAGGTGAAGCGGTGGGCAGTGAGGCGGCATCTATGGGTGTTTCGATAGGATACGGACCCGTGCTCGACATCGCCCGAGATCCACGCTGGTCTCGCATGGAGGAGACTTTGGGGGAAGATCCTTATCTGGCAGGTGAAATCGGTTCTGCATATATGGCAGGGATGCAATGCCCTGATAATAAATCCGGAAGACAATTATTTTCAACCCTCAAACATTTCGCGGCTTACGGAATACCGGACGGCGGTCACAATGGTGCAGAAGCTTCTGTCGGTCCCATAAGACTCATGTCTGAACTTCTTGTTCCTTTCAAAAAGGCTATTGAAAACGGTGCCGGTTCAGTGATGACTTCTTATAACACCATTGATGGAATCCCATGCACGGGAAACAGATTCCTCCTGACTGATATTTTACGTGAGCGCTGGGGATTTAAAGGTATCGTCTTTTCTGATCTATTCAGCATCGACGGAATGGCAGGATTAGTTGCACCAGACCGGTCTGGTGCCGGCGCCATTGCACTAAAAGCAGGTGTAGATATAGACCTTGGAGGATCTGCATTCGGGGAAAAGACCATTCAGGCACTTGAAAACGGTCTTGTCACTGAGGATGAAATAGATTTGGCAGTATCGCGTATTCTAAGAATTAAGTTTCTTGCAGGATTGTTTGAAAATCCTTATATCAATCCCGATGAAGCGGAAGGAGCAGCAAGAAATAGAGCTCACCGGGAACTATCTCGTGAAGTGGCACGTCAAAGTATTACTCTTCTTAAAAACGACGGGACATTACCTTTTAATCGTGATAATATATCAAAGATAGCCGTAATCGGACCAAACGCCGACACAGACTACAACCAACTTGGTGATTACACTGCCCCCCAGGATCCTGAATATGTTATAACTGTGCTTGAAGGAATCAAAGCATCCGCAGAAAAGAATACAAAAATCAATTACGTGAAAGGGTGCGCAATCAGAGACACTACCATGAGTGATATTCCGGCAGCAGTAAAGGCCGCAAAAGAAGCGGATGTCGCCGTTATAGTTGTCGGAGGCTCAAGTGCAAGAGATTTTAAAACGAAATATCTCGAAACAGGAGCCGCGGAAAATCATGATAACGGTAAAGAAATTCAGCTTGACATGGACTGTGGAGAAGGATTCGACCGTGCAACACTTGAGTTACTTGGAGATCAGGACAATCTTCTTAAAGAAGTGATCGCTACAGGCACACCGACAGTTGTAATATATATTCAAGGCAGACCTCTCGACATGACTATAGCTGCAGAGAAAGCATCAGCCTTACTCACGGCATGGTATCCAGGGGGAGAAGGTGGCACAGCCATTGCCGATGTCCTTTTCGGCGACTATAATCCTTCCGGTAAACTACCTGTGACGATTCCCAAATCTGTGGGGCAGCTCCCGTTATATTATTACCAAAGCATTCACCGAGATTATATGGATATCGACGGCTCCCCACTATATGCTTTCGGGCATGGACTCAGCTACACCACTTTTGAATATTCAGACCTTGAGATAAGCGAAACAGACAATGGATGCGATACGATTTGCACAATAAAATGCCGTGTCACCAATACCGGTAAATATAGCGGAGAAGAGGTGATCCAGCTTTATATCCGCGACGTCATTGCGTCCATAGCCCAGCCTCCAATGTTGCTGAAAGGCTTCAATAAAGTGAAACTTAACCCGGGTGAATCAAAGACCATAATTTTTCCTCTGACATTCAAGGAGCTTTCAATCTACGACAGCCAACTTTGCGAGATAGTCGAGCCGGGAGAATTCATAGTAATGATTGGAAGCGCCTCTGACGATATAAGACTAAAGGGCAAATTTGACATAACCAAATCTGCCCTTGAAAATTGGAATAAAAGCTTATCAGAATAGACAACAAAGGTCTCCTTATTAATCAGTTAACCAAAATTTCGTCAATGAAGATAAAGGCTGGATTGCCGGCGGCAAGGGTGTGCCATTCAGGTATTTCTTTAAGGCTTTCTGCTTTAATCCAGATATAACGCGCTTTCTGAATAGGGAATTTAAGTTCATGCGTACGAATCTCTTTCAGGAAATTTCTATCTATAGGATATTCCTCAGTTGCAATCGGTCTGAAGCTATTTCCATCAGAAGAGACATAGACCTCAATTTTCGGGGTATCGTATATCCAGCTACCCGGCTCAACATAGAATCTTAACGCAACACTGTTAATGTATGTATCCTTACCAAGATCTATAGTGGCATCAAGGTCGTCAGACTGAAATCCGAGCCAATTCCCATCTGAGAATATCTCGCTTCCATACTTTCCATCCAACAAAGTAGACGCCCCGTTGCCTGAATATTTCGCATGTGGCTGTTCTTTCAAGACAATATCATGACATGTTGCCTTATTGAAAGTGACACTGTCAGTGTAGATCTTCGATTTAATGTCAGGACGTATTGCCACAGCCTTTATCTTACAAGATTTGTCAACAGCAAACGGAGCCGAATATTTAGCAGATGTTTCAGTAGGATCATTACCGTCAAGAGTATAATAGATTGGTGCATCATCAACTGTGAATAGTGTCACCTCCACATTTTTATTTTTAGAATTTGGCGTCAATTTGCCGGATACATTATAAATATGAGTGGCATATCGATAACCGTTTTTACGATAATGCGCCAACATACCCGGCAGTCTTTTCACGAAAGATTGATAATCTCGTTTATCAGGAGCACTCCACTGCACTTCGCTCAGTGCAGCCATACGCGGCAATTCAGCATATTCAACCCCGCTATATGATGATATATATTCAGTCCAGAGGTTTGCTTGAACCCCAATAATATGCTTCTTCTCCTCTTCAGAAAGATCCTCGGGAACAGGATTGAAACTGTAGACGCGTTCAACAGGAATATACCCTCCGGCGGCATCAGGTTCGTCACCTCCCCGATCAAGGGTCTGACAATAGTCAAAATACATGTGGCTCGTAGGAGTCATAACGGCATCATGACCCTGTCTTGCAGCCTCCTTTGCTCCATTCTCATCTCTCCACGACATCACTATCGCTCCCGGGGCAAGACCACCTTCAAGAGTTTCGTCCCAACCTATCATCTTTCTGCCGCGTGAAGTAAGGAAATCGCTCGCATGATGGATGATATAGCTTTGCAGTTGTTCTTCCACAGTCCAATGTTCATTATCCTTAAGACCAAGCTCTTTTGCCTTAGCCTGACATTTCGGGCATTCCTTCCATCTGATCTTAGGGCACTCGTCGCCACCGACATGAATATACTCGGAAGGGAAAATGTCTACAATCTCACCAAGGACATCGTCAATAAAAGTCAAAACAGAATCATTCCCGGCACATAACACATCCTCGCTAACACCCCATCGCTGCCAGACTTCGTATGGTCCTCCAGTGCAGCCTAACTCAGGATACGCTTTCAAAGCACCGAGCATGTGCCCGGGCATATCGATTTCCGGTATCACGGTTATATGACGTTCTGCAGCATATTTCACGATTTCGCGTGCCTCATCCTGAGTAAAAAATCCTCCGTAAAGAATCGAGTCGGATGTGCCCATATCATGCCCTATGCAAGTACCGTTACGCATCGATCCGATCTCAGTAAGTTTGGGTAGTTTTTTGATTTCGATACGCCAACCTTGGTCATCTGAGATATGCCAATGAAAACGGTTGATGTTATGAAGGGCGAGCATATCGATAAACGATTTGATGGAATCAAGCGGGAAAATATGACGGCTCACATCAAGGTGTGCCCCACGATATGAAAACCGTGGAAAATCAGTGATTTCGACAGGAGAGAATTTAACGTTCTGCTTCTTTGAAGAAGGAGGTATAGACTTACGCAAAGTCTGTATTCCATAAAACAGACCTGAAGGTGTAGTGCCGCAAATTGAAATCTTGTTTTTATCTATTTTCAAGCTATAGGCTTCCGGATTAGAATTCTCGGTACCAAGTGAAAGTTCAATAAATCCGGAATCCGGTAAATCATTCACTATCTTCAGACGGTTGCCAGTAAGATCTTCAATATATTCGGAAAGCAGTTCGGCATCGCGGCGTAAAGATGTATCCTTAGCTGAGTAATAGATTGATGTGGAAGAGTCAAGAAGAAAGTCACTGCCATTACAAGCCGAGATCTCTTGCGGAAGCGGAATCACATTATAATCTGCAGTAGCAACATCAATATTGCAGCATGTTAGGCTTAAAGCCAGTGATACCGACATAAGCATTACGGTAAAAATATTTTTGAGCCTCATGATAGTCAGAGTTTTTATGAATATCCAATGAATACGCAAAGTTAACAAAAATCACTTAAAGACGCCCTTATACTTCGAGAAATTATGGGCTCCGACCACTGCCCTATTGAAATCATCCTTGACTAATAAACCCATTAAGATGTCAGACGGATGCTTAAGATGTCAGACGGATGCAACTTGCTGTCAGTCTCCTCTCTATCGCAAAATCCGATTGGCCTTCAATCGGCGGAAAATACATAAATGTGCGTACAGCCGCAAGATACACTCATGAAAGGGACTATGAAGATAAAGACCTGCATGAATCATATCTGGCAAAGTTATATATGGACAAGGCTTTCCATATTTTATGGAAATGGCTTGACCACAATATGAAAAAAAGCTATCAGAGCTTCGGCTTCTATTGCTATAGCTATAGAAGTTACCGAAGTGTGCGTGGGGGCTTACCCGGACGATATTCATGCATCAGATGCTATCGACAAGTTGAGGCAGTTCAAGACTATCATGCCAGTCAATGAACTTGGTGACGTGCTGTCAAAAGTGAAGCACAAACTTGAGCTCTTGCTCGATGAAGCGTAAATATAAAGGCTTTGGTATTGTCGTAACATACGACTTTATCGAAGCCTTTCAACTTTCTGTATTCCCGGCAAGAATCGACTCGACGCAGTGCTGAGAGCAGAGCCAAGCTTGTTTGAGCTATTCCGAGGCATAAGGAGAATGGACGAAGCCAACTTGCTACCCCCACGTTCGTAGCATGATGCCATAAATTACTGGGCTACGGATGTTTACAGTCTCGTTATGTACAATAACTCGGTTATTGTTTTGTGGGGATCAAATAATATTTGTAAATTTGTATCATATACCAATTAATTGAAAATGGGAATCGTTAAACTAAATAGGATCAAGGCTGTGCTTGCTGACAGTGGCAAACAAGGCAAATGGCTTGCACAGCAGCTTGGCAAAGACCCTACGACGGTCTCCAAGTGGTGTACCAATACTATTCAGCCGGATTTGAAAACTTTGGCTGAGATAGCAGAACTTCTTAATGTTAATATTCGAGAATTGCTCGTTAATACCAAATAATGCCATGACCAGTCAGACAGCCGAAAGACTTACCACAATCAACCGTCAGGATAAGGCATCCCTTATATGGGCTATTGCCGATAAACTTGTGGGCGTCTATAAACCTCACGAATATGGCAATGTAATTCTGCCAATGTGTGTCATCAAACGCTTTGAGGACACGCTTGCTCCTACACGAGAAGCCGTGTGGAAGAAAAATGAGGAATTAGGTTCAATGGACGACGTGCTAAAAGGACGATTCTTAAGGAGAGAGGCAGGTCAACAATTTTATAATACGAGTAAGTTCACTTTTCAGAATCTTTTAGCTGATCCGGATAACATCAAGGATAATTTCGAGGACTATCTCCAGCATTTTTCCGACAATGTGATTGACATCATTCGCCGCTTTGAATTTGACAAAGAGCTCAGCAAGCTTGAGGACAACGACTTGCTGTATCTTATCATCAAGGAATTCAACAGCGACAAGGCATATCTCGGTGCAGATCGCATATCTTCCGTGGATATGGGTTATATTTTCGAGGAATTAGTTCGAAAATTTTCCGAGAGTTATGACGAACAAGCCGGAGCCCATTTCACCGCCCGCGACATCATCTATGTAATGTCAGACATCCTCATTGCCGGCGACGAGAAACGTCTCGCAGAGGAAGGTGTGAGCGTTGACATCTATGATATGGCTATGGGAACATCCCAGATGTTGGGTTGTCTTACCGAACGCCTTCTACAACTCGACCCAGACGCCGATGTTACCTCGCACGGACAGGAACTTAACAATCAGACTTTCGCTATTGCCAAAGCTGACACCCTTATCAAGGGAGGCAATGCTGATAATATGCGTCAGGGCGACACTCTCGGCAATGACCGGTTCAGGGGCTATGAGTTTGACTATATCATTTCCAATCCCCCGTTCGGCATAGAATGGAAAACGTCAAAGGCTCAGGTTGAGAAAGAGACCGGCGAGGGCGAGCGCTTCGCCGCAGGACTCCCGGCCATCGGCGACGGACAGATGCTTTTTACTCTCAACGGCATTGCCAAACTGAAGGAGAACGGGCGTATGGCGATTATCCAGAACGGGTCGCCTCTTTTCAAAGGAGATGCCGGAGGCGGCGAAAGCAACATTCGTGGTTTCCTTCTCGAAAACGACTGGCTTGACGCTATCATCCAGCTACCCAACGACCTTTTTTACAACACCGGTATAGCCACATACATCTGGATTATCTCAAAGCAAAAGGCACCTGAACGTGTCGGTAAGGTGCAGCTTATAGATGCGAGCCAGTGCTTTGAAAAACGGCGCAAGAGCCTCGGCAACAAACGTGTCGAAATTACCGACCGATGTCGCGAACTGATTGCCCAAGCATACAAGGGCTTTGCCAATCAGGAATATGAGGATGGCGACATTCGTGTGGAAAGTCGTATCAAGGATGTTGAGGACTTTAAGTATCGCAAGATATTCACCTATCGTCCCCTGCGGTTGGAATACTCCGGCATACAGTTTGACGAAGATCGGGCAAAAGGCATGAAGACACCCGACGTTGCGCTTCTGAAGGAAGTTGCCGAAGCCTGCACTAACTACGCAGAACCTATGAGCAATAGTTCGTTAAAAAAATAATTCATAGGCTAAGCGGCATCTACCGCCAAGCCA
>CAJTZQ010000103.1 GCA_910583795.1 uncultured Muribaculaceae bacterium | reverse complement strand
CAATATGCAAAGTTACACATTTTCGCTGACATACAGCGTATTCCCTTGAAATTT
Organism: uncultured Muribaculaceae bacterium; assembly: GCA_910583795.1. Taxonomy (GTDB): domain Bacteria; phylum Bacteroidota; class Bacteroidia; order Bacteroidales; family Muribaculaceae; genus Lepagella. Next base: position 8,951 of record CAJTZQ010000103.1, on the reverse strand, counting down.
AGTCATCAATCCTCTTTATCGTTTAGTTCTTCGATTTTATTTTGATACCATCTATAGCTCTGCAACCCACCAAAGAGCATGAATATAGACCAAGTTACGGTTTTCCACTTATCAAACATACAGCCATTGAGAAAATATATGACCGCAGCCATTATCGCTCCGTATGCCATTAACATGACTATGGCTTTCAGTACAATCTTGTTTCTATTGTTCATAACAAATTACTTTTATACACGCTTCATGAAGGCGACAGCTTCGCCACGCCTTCTGATATTGAATGAATCCCCTGACTTGTCCGCAAGGAAATAAATCGAGTCCTTATCACTCGGCAGATTGCTTTCCTCTATATACATCACTTGGACAAGCCAGTTGTCGGGATTTATACGAAGATAGCAGTCCGTTACCTCCGGGTCTGTATCAATTCGCACCTGAAGGGCAGAACGAATAGCCTGTTCAAGCGCGTATCTGTTCGTATAGCATATGTGTTATGTTTATCATTGGTCTGGTATAATGTTTTTTGCCCATATCGGAAGTTCCTTGACATACATCTTCTCCAGTTTTCCGTTACTGAGCCAGAACTGAATCTGAGCATCCCGGTCGTTAACAGAATTATCATAGATATACGATATAGACAGTTCCATCAGCCCATTCATGATGAAGAAATTTTTGCGTCACGGAAGTCTTGCCCGACCCATTAGGTCCGGCAATCACTATGAGTTCCGGCTTTCTTCCTGGCTTAACCATTTATCACGCTGTTTATGCGATCTGCCCATTTAGTCTTTTTTGCTTCGGCATTGCGGCGCATTTCAGAAAAATAGGCAGAGGTGGCTCGCTCCTGACGCACCTTGGCATCATGAGCCACCTCCTTCATAAGCTGTGCCAGCATTTCGTCACTTGGTTCCTGGCCTGAAGTGAAACGGTATGAGTTCATTTCCTGTTCTGACATATTTTCGTACTGTTATGATTACAAAGTTACAACAATTATTTAAGTACCTACGAAAAATAAATGAACAGATGCCAGCCATATATTGCGGCAACCTATAAAGCCGTTCATCAGTCGTTATGGAACCCCATAATTCCATCTTCACGACTTCATATCTCGCTCGCACTATAAGACAATCATATGCACATTTATTTTTCCTAGGTACTTAATATTTTGGGTTTTACACCTTACATAATCTTACAAATCAGACAATATTTGCTTTGGAATAATCGGCTTTTGAGCCGGAGTCTTTGGAAACATACTCACAAAAATATCCGGTATGGATTTCCCTGATGCGATTGAGTCTTGGTAGGGAGGTGTTTTTCTGTGCGAAATTACTGTATCCGTGAGCAACGTCAAGTGCCGCTGCGTTTTACGTCGGCTGCTGCGACCGTGAGTCTCCACAAATTTTCTCGTACCTCTAAAATTTGGGTATCCCTGCCTTGCCTCAACTCCACACTTGTCTTATGCCACTCATGGCCGCAGTTGTAGGTTGCACGAAAAACGGTCAGCCCTGTCGAAGGAGCTCAAAGAGCTTCACAAAAGGGAAATAAACGTGTGATCGAGCGCAGAAATAAACTTGTTTGGTTATTAGCTATTTGACAGGAATTGAGTAGCGCATTTTCCTGATTTAGCTGGCTCTTACCCACATTAGTTGAAAAGCCAGCATTACTGATAGAGGGATATTGAGGTGGAAGCAGATACACTTCCCCAGCTAAAGCTGGGGCACAGAACCATCACGACGCGGATTTAGCTGACACGGATTTAGCTGACACGGATTTGGATTATTGATTCATTTTTATCCTTTTCAACTAAATTAAGAAAGAACCAGGAAGGTTGATTAATGTTATGTTTTTACGACCAGAGAACCAGTGAACCGGGCGGCTATGTTACATGGGGATGGGATCTGGTGGTGGCTGCGCGCACGATGCGATCCAAGGATCGCATAACAGAACAAATCGGGCAGAAATAGAATTAGAATGCAATTTTGTCATTCAACATGCCGAGGGCATGGTTAGGAATAACAGTGAGAAAGAGCATAACACCGGTAATTAAACATCAGCTGAAGTTTGATTACCGGATAAAAATAGGCGACCGCATCTCGGTCGCCTATTTTGCGGTTTGTATTATTTCCTTAGATTTTTCTCTTCACAATATCTTATTGTATCACTCGTCGTGCATGGGTCGAACAGCGAGACCATAAGAGTTGCTGGAAGTAGTAAAATATACAGGCGTCTTTTGTCTTTTATCAATTATGAATATATTAACCTGAGAGGCATTAAAATCCTCTTTCTTGACAAGTGTAGCCGAGGATATATATGCCAAAATTTTGAATGCAGGCATGGAAATTTTATAGAATGCTTTACAATCGAATTTATCAGTTTTTTTCCCATACAAATACACTGTTTTCCATTCATCAGAGCGCAGGGCATAGTCCCGCACACCAGTAAGTGGGAATGTGATAGTATTATTATTATTTGTAAAGCTCCATGATATGTCAGTTTCCTTTATATTTGTATTCGATCTGACATTATCGAAAGCAAAATGCGGAGGAACCTTGAATTTCGGTGGACATGGATCGTAGACTGATTTTGTTACAGAATATTGATTTTCAGCACTCTTAGCTGTTGAATTCCAGGCATTGAACATGATATGTTTTTCTTCATTCAGATATGGTAATAGTGTCGGGTCATCTACATATCGCCTATGCCAGTGATTGCGGTAATTGAATTTTCCATCTGTATCATTATTGGTCGAATTTGTGATAAACATATAAGGATGCTGTATGGCATATCCGATAGTAACACCTTTTGACGCAATGTCGTTCGGCAATATCATATCGCCGGGATTCTTACAGAAAGAATAGTCATAATCATCCTGTTTGTATTGATTGAAGATCTGCTTGTTCTCCATAGTGAACTCTACCTCATCCCATTTGTCCTTATCGGTTGATTTCTTTTTGTGTTTAAGGTAAGTATATGTGGGTGTATGAGCATTATAGATACCAGCAAGCATCGGGTCTTTGCGTCCCCATTGGTAGTATGTGTTGTCTCCGGCATCAGAGCCTTTGAACTCAATCTGCTTAAATGTGCCAATATTTACAATCTCAGTGGTTCCACCATAAGCCGACATATCAATACTGGCTTGGAGGCTGAATGTGCGTGCTTCATTGTGTACGTGGGAATCGCACCATCCCAAATTGTATTGTGCAAGATCGTAATGATAGCCATTACTGTCAGTTCCGTATTTATAACTATAGAAATCCTTTTTGTGAGGCGTTACCCATATATGCCAGCTCCAGAGAATTTTTTTCGGATTTGAGTTATCACGTACGGCAACGACGGCATTACCCTGCGTGAGGGTATGCTCGCGGATACGAAACACTAGTTCATCACCATCTACCTTGACACTGGCGGGGTCGATAAGGTCGGGTGCGTCTTGCCAAACTAAAACGGCATCGCTAATATTTTTAATTTTACCGTCTTTAGGCATTTCCTTATCATCATATTGAGGATAATAAGTGAGACCGTCATTATGCCCTTCCGGCACTTCTTTGGTTTTGGAGTTGCCATAATAAAGTGGGAGGGAATAATACCCTGCTTTATCTACCAGATAACAGTTGGCTGATTCACCATCTTCATCAAGAGAATTAGGGGCTGATTCATCTTTATAAGTTTCAGCAGTTGTTTCAAAAGTGTTTCTCATTGTTGTATAGGCAGGTTGCGCCTCTATAATCAGCAATCCGTTATCATCTTTTGTACAGTCTTTCCAACCGTCGGTATCGTTGAACTTATATTGAAAAGTTACTTTGTCTTTCGGGATATTTTCAATTGTACCCTTCTCTTCTCCCGCCTGCATAATCTCAGCCGTGGCAGTAAATGTAGCGTCGTACCATACGCCCGAATATGCAATACTGTCACCTGTCTGATTATTGTCGGTTATTCCGTTCTTACTAAACTCTAACTTCGGAGAGATGCTGATAGAAGAGGGAGAAACCTTATAAGTTACTATCTTTCCAGCCTCAAATTTCTGTCCGGCTATCGAAGCACTTAAAGTTAACTCCGTATTGTTTTCGCCGGTAATTAATTTGATGGTTATTGTAGCTCCCTTTGGCAGAGTCTGCGGAAGAAGCATAAAGGTAAGGTTGTCGGTCTCGGTACCAGCTATTGGGGTGCCATCAGAAACGTGAGTCTTATCAGTTGCACCCTCATCGGATGGAAGCGAAATTTCTTTTGAAATAGTATATGAGGTTATATCTGTTTGGTTTTCCCATGTGTCAGATCCGATCACATGCGTGCCGGTGCCGTAAATACCGCTAATAGTTACCTCTGTGATCTTTCCGGCAAGCATTCCGCTTCCACATTTTATTTGCACGGCGGTAAGCGCATGACCGAAATCCAATTCCACATCGGGAGTAGTCGCGGCTGTTACAGACTTGCTTACAGTCATAAGATCCACCTGTTTGGTCACATCCTTAGGCACTGTGTATGTCAATGTCGGTGATCCTTTGTGCTGCAATTTATCACTTAGTTCAAGAGAGCCTTTCTGCAATTTATCACTTAGTTCATGAGACCCATCGTCATTAGTAATGTCATTAGTAATATTATTAAAATCCTCAATTGTCGGAGCAAAGGCAAAAAAACGAACTTTTCCATTGGATGGCCATAATAACCAATTCTCTTTTTTCTCCGGATTCGCCGGTGTACCGTCATTTTTGTAGATTAAATCATGGGCAAAATCCGTAGTCCACTGGTTCTTGGATTCATCTTCAGGCCATTCACCGGTATAGCATATTGCGCTCAATGAAAACTTTTCGTAAGTATCTATGAAACTATTTTTGTCGTTTATCAGAGTGCCACGTGTCACCGTAGTTTTCTCCTTTGCGGGATTATCCGCCACGACTGCATGCAAATACAGCTTAGTGTCGCCACCGGAAAGCTCCTTAATCGACGTGCAGCGAGTCGTCGGGTCGTTTTCGTTGACGGACATTCCTTCATGCCAGGTGTCAGAGGCTATAAGCTTGAAAGTAATTTGCTTCCCTTCGATATTCTTATAACCAAAATCATCGTTACAAGCAGATATTACAAGCGTAATGGCTGCAACAAACCCTGCAACGGCATAATTGGATAAGCTGTATTTTGCATTCATGTCGTAAATGAGATTATTAAATCAATGCTCGTAATAAAAATGGATTAAAAAGTATTTTAGTCGGTGGTGTCAGTTTTGTCAGTTCCGTTAGTCCATTCTTCATTCTTCCATTCCTCAACTTTTACTGTGAACTTTATGGGTTCGTCAAGCACAAGATCTCCCGGTTTTTTATCGGTAGGAATGGCTGTTATGGTAATATTATTCCTTTCACTTTCAGGAATAAGATTTAAGATTTCGGTTGAGTCATAATTAGGCGGATACACACCGGCTCCTGATTTTGACCCACAAATGTCAAGATTGAATGTGTAGTGTATCCCTTTTTCCCAATTGATAGGTACCGGGATACAGGTTAGACCATATTCATCGGGATTATATTTTTTATTTGCATTTACAGGGAATTGCTGATGATAGTGGTTATCTCCTTCTATATAAATATCACTAATGTCTGTATTATCATCATGTTTGACACCTGCATGCTTAAGTTCAACCCGACATAAAAGCATTATATATGCAGTCTTGGTATTCTCGAAAGTCGGATTAGGGTTCGAGGGATCTGTTGTATTCCATGCCTTATTATCTTGAGGAATAAGCATAAGCGAAGAGGATGTTAGGTCTATCCAGTCTTGATCACTATTCCCTGTAGTTGACGACAAATCTATTGGGTTCTTAAAGTAAGTGCCATACTGAGTGAATGTCGCCCCATCCAAATTCCATTTAGGATGATCGGCCCCAATCTGATTATTTTTATCATACTTATAGCCTGCGGAAAGATCAGCCTTATTTTTAACATTAACAATCCAAGCCCCTTTCACCTTTACTATTCTATGGTCATTGTCAGCTTTCGCTTTCTGAGCAGCATTTATAGTAACCTGCGAGAGTAAATGGTTAAAGTTAAGATGGATTATGTTTGAAAGAGTCCCAGACTGTTTTGCCTGACCGAAAGCAGATACCAAATCTTTTTGTTGTGATCCGTCTGCCCATATCGTTTGTTCTTGCCTTACGAGAGAATTATTCCCTGCTGTTGCCGGAGTATAACCGTTAATTCCGGGTCCTTCATTGTGATCAAATGAAATTGTACCGCTTGACAAAATAGGCTCCTTGTCCTTCTGTCCGTCAGTAAACGCCCAGAACACAGCGTCATTGATTCCGCTGGGCAAATAGACATCGTGTCCGAGGCTCCATGTGGAAACGGTAGTCGAGCCTTCTGATCCGGTAGAAGTTTCATCTTTTCTTTCGGCAGTTTCAGGTTCGAATTTAGTACCGGATTCGGAACCGACAAGATAAGCACTGTAGAGACTGCCGTCGGGATGAACCGATTTTGCGAATACATAAAAATTCCCGAGATTGGAGATATTGGTCTCGTCTGCACGGGTGGAGTGTCCCACTTTCGCATAGAAGGTAATGGCTTTACCCTTCGGATCGGAGTTCTGCTCCATCACCTCGTCGTTTGAGCAGGAGGCGAGACATATTGCCGCCGTCACTGCAAAAGGAATAAGTCTGTTGTCCACTGTTAAAGAGGTATTTATGGTTTATAATTTTTTTACATTTTCAAATCCTGGTCTTCGGCGTTTTCCCAACCGCTGACACCCGGCATCATGCCGCCGCTCGGATTATGGAGCTTTAGCCCTGCCAATGAAATCTCTATGTCGTGACCGGTGGAAGCTTTATGCACCTGCTCGGTGATGTCGAAATCGTAGTAATAATTGAATGATGTATATATGCGTAGATAATGGTGGATGTCGTGCGGTGCATTGTCACCGAAAACAGTCACATCCCCTTTCAGGCAGTCTGTGCCGCAGTGTCGCATTCCAAAAGGTATCGTCACATCCGAGCCTGAGGAATTTTCTGAAGCCGGGGAATAAGCTTCCGCCACACCGGTCACGATGGCGCTTACATCCATGTCTGCAGTGAGATTCTCAACGCCGGTGATCGTGATATGCCAGTTCTCGTGCATCTGCTGTGGTGCAAACCTGACGGTGTGTGTCTTACGGTCATCCCTTGTTATTGTCACGGCATCAGAAAGTGTGTGTGCCCACACCTCAGAAGATGATGCCCTTACAGGCTGATTTTCCGTACCTTCAGGACGAGGAGCGTTCTCAGCACGGTTGAGCGGCTTGAGAAGTTCATCGTCGAAAGTGATCAAGGAGTAGTCATCGAAAGTAGTTCCGCGTTCCGAGTTGTTATCTGTAGAGCCATTATGGCAGAACACCCGGTAAGTGCCTGCCGGCACCCTTATCTCCGCATCGAATGTGCTTCGAGTGTCTTGATCTGAGGGTAAAAGCTCATATCTGAACCCTTGTGAGCCGTCGGTGGGGAAAAACCAAACCACCATTGTAGCCGGCGACGCATCAGGTGACTGCGACCAATCGAACTCCACCTTTACAGTCTGCATGTGGCTATGGTCGTAGCATAGCTCGCGGTGATCGCATCCGACAGAGGGAAGCAGCAACGCCATGCATATTAGAAAACGAAGTATGCTTTTCATCTCACACCCCCTTCCTTCTTGACGTTGACATTACCGGGACCTATTAGCCAGTTAAGACCGATCTCGGCACGGGTGGGACCGAACCAACGGTGTTTATGTGTAGACAACCATACGTCGTGGTCATCGATAAGGTGTTGTTTCATATATTTACCCCACATATACCCTATCCCTATGGAGAAATCAAGGCTGAACCTCCGCGCCAGGGGGAGACTGTAGCCATAAGAAACTCCGGCGGCATAGTTGTATTTGTCTCCCATCACTCCAGTGCGGGTACGTCCGAACTGGAAATCGTATGTCACTATCGAGGCGTATATCCCCACCCTGTGACCCGAAAAAGGATTGTCGCTTTTCCCCCCTCCGAGCTGGTATCTCACCTCGACATCACCGCCATATATGCGCCAATAGCGACGTCGGTCACGGTTGCTCCACCATGCATGCATCCAGTCAGCGAAAACTGTAAACTTCTTACCCAGATACACACCTATGCCGAGATTTGGAGTGAGAGCCGCATCATAGAGAAGGTTTGTGCTCAAGAAAACCGGAGGAAATTTAGAACGGGTCTCGTCAGCTTCCATAACCGGCACGGATTGAACTTCTTCCGCCGTGAACTCTTCAACAAGCGGCTCGCAATTATTCATACTGTCGGCAGGTGCCGTCTCAATTTCAGGAGCAACCTCCGCCACGGCATTTTTCACAGGAGCAGTGGTAATTATTGAATCGACAACTTGTTGCCGGGGAAAAAAGTCTGCCGCGAACTCTGCATAGCGCAAAGAGCGGTATGGCATCGTTGTGGAATATAGCAAAGGGGCTATCGCTTTTTCGGTATCTATACCCTTGCGTTCAACGTCGGGAGCAATTATTTCCCAAAGAGAATTTTCGCGAAGACGTGCCAGCCTAAGGTTGAACGCCTTTTTGCCTTCGGGCGATGAAGAGCCGGTAACAGTGATGCGTTTAACTTCGAGCGAGTCTGCACCGGCAAGGAAATCAGCAATACGGCGAAGCTTTTCAGCGTTGTCGCTGAATGTCGAGTCGATTTTCGATGATGACTTGCGGAAGTAGATCTTTTCGACAAACCGGCATGTGTCTGCAGCCAAGTCGTTGCCATCCTTAGTTCCCCCAAATGCCGGTAACTGTATTGACATGGAAATGGCTGCCGCACATAGCAGAGATTTTAGTATTCCCGCCTTAATCTTCGGCATATTATCTCCTGACAATATTCTGAAGCCGCTCATGATATCTGACAGTTGATTAAGTTACAAAAAATCGTTTCAGTCTAAAATAGGGTCAAGCCGAAATCCCGGTGCATAAATTTTGTGGAAAGTGTTAAATTTGCAT
>CAJTZQ010000102.1 GCA_910583795.1 uncultured Muribaculaceae bacterium | reverse complement strand
TTTTTATTAAACTTTTTTACTATCCGGTGAATATTTCACCACTAATGATTATCAATTACTAATTATCAATTGAATAAGATGGTAAAAGCTTGGAAAGAAAAGGTTGTTATCCCTACTTATGAAGTCGGGAAACCCGATAAAAATCCTGTTTTCCTCGAAAAACGGGTATATCAGGGATCAAGCGGAAGTGTCTATCCCTATCAGGTGATCGAATCGATAGCCGACACAAAAACCGACAAGGAATATAATGCAGTTTTCATTGAAAATGAATATATAAAGGTTATGGTGCTTCCCGAACTGGGAGGTAGAATACAGATGGCTTACGACAAAATAAAGGAGCGCCATTTCATCTACTATAACCATGTGATCAAACCTGCACTCGTAGGTCTCGCCGGACCCTGGATTTCAGGAGGCATTGAATTCAACTGGCCGCAGCATCACCGTCCGAGCACTTTTATGCCCGTAGACTGCACGATCAGAGAAAACTCCGACGGATCCATATCTGTGCTTGTCAATGAGATCGAACGGATGTTCCATCAGAAAGGGATGGCGGCATTCACTCTCCGCCCCGGTTGCGCATACCTTGAAATCGAAGGGACACTTTATAATCCGACACCGTTGCCTCAGACATTCCTCTGGTGGGCTAACCCGGCGGTAGCCGTTAACGAGCATTACAGAAGCGTTTTCCCTCCGGATATCAATGCCGTATTCGACCATGGTAAACGAGCCGTAAGTTCATTCCCGATCGCCACAGGTACATATTACAAGATGGATTATTCTGCAGGGGTGGACATAGCAAACTATAAAAATATTTTTGTCCCCACCTCTTACATGGGTGTGAATTCAAAATTTAATTTCGAGGGTGGATATGAATGTGACACCCGTGCCGGGATGCTCCATGTGGCGTCTCATCATGTTTCCCCGGGGAAAAAACAATGGACCTGGGGCAACGGTGATTTCGGACGTGCCTGGGACCGCAACCTCACTGATGAAGACGGACCATATATCGAACTTATGGCTGGCGTATTTACAGAAAACCAACCTGATTTCTCATGGCTGATGCCTTTTGAGGAAAAGCATTTTAAACAATATTTCCTCCCTTATCGTGAATTGGGGATGGTCAAGAATGCATCGAAAGATATTATCTTTAATATTGAGCAAGCCGACGACGGTTTTGCCTGCCTCAAGATTCAGTCAACTTCGTCACAGGAAATTGGAATCAGCATAAAATCAAACAATTCGGTATTGCTGTCTGATTCATTACAAATTACTCCCGAGAAAATCGCAGAGATAACAATCGATCTTCAAGGGAATGATATAAATTCAGTTGAAGTCTATATCCTGAAGAACGGCAAAACCGTTTTGTCATGGATTCCCCAACCGGACGAAATCAAAAAATTACCCCCCGCTGCCGAAGCGCCGTTAAGTCCGGAAGACACAAAGACAGTCGAAGAGCTCTATCTCACAGGTCTGCATCTCGAACAATACCGTCATGCCACATATAGCCCTCTTGACTATTATGAGGAGGGTCTCCGCCGGGATCCGGGTGATATCAGGTGTAACAATGCAATGGGATTGTGGTATATCCGCAAAGGGAGGTTTGACATTGCAGAGAAATATCTGTCAAAGGCTCTCCAACGCCAAATAAAGAGGAATCCCAATCCATACGACGGTGAAATCCTTTATAATCTCGGAGTGGCATGTTTTTATCAAGGAAAAACGACTCAGGCATACGACTATTTCTATAAATCGACCTGGAATGCCGCTTGGCAAGATGCAGGTTTCCTATGGTGCGCCCGAATATCTGCCGCGTCAGGTAATTATGACGATGCCATGTATGAACTCGAAAGATGCCTTGCGCGCAACGCCCACAACCATCAGGGACGTGCCCTGAAATCTCTTATCCTGCATAAAACAGGAAAGGATGAGGAAGCTATATCCCTTGCTGACAAATCTTTAGAAATTGATCCGTTCAATTTCGGTGCTTTGTTCGTGAAATATCTCGCCGACAAAAATGTGTCAACTCTCAATAACTTCATCTCCCTGATGAGATCCGAACCTCATAATTATGATGAAGTGGCGATAGATTTCACCCTTGCCGGACAATTTGATGTAGCGGCACAGGTATGGGGGATACCTATTGAAAAGGGATACACAACCCCCATGACATGGTATTATCTGGGATGGAACTTGCTGAGAGCCGGAGACAATAACCGGGCGATAGAAGCTTTCAAAAAGGGAAGTGAATCCGACCCCTCAGGGTGTTTCCCTAACCGAAATGAGGCAGTCGTTGCTTTGAATGATGCAATCCAGATTGATCCCCAAGATCCGGTGGCTCCATATCTGCTCGGAAATCTGTATTACAACAACCGTCAGTATGATCTCGCCGTATCGTTATGGGAAAGATCAAGGGAACTTAATCATTCGTTCCCGACAGTCTGGAGAAATCTTGCACTTGCCTATTTCAACAAGAGAAACGATCCGAAAAAGGCTGTCAGATTCATGGAAGAGGCTTACAACCTCGACATGTCGGATGCAAGAATTCTGATGGAACTCGACCAGCTCTACCGACGCATTCAGAAACCACATTCACAACGCCTGAAATTCCTCGAAGAACACATGCGCGAGGTGGAACAACGCGACGACCTATATCTCGAATATACTTCCCTCCTTAACTTCACCGGCAACCACCTCCGCGCAAAAGAGATGATCGACAACCGCATATTCCATCCATGGGAAGGGGGCGAAGGGAAAGTTCCCGCTCAGTATCAATATTGCCGCATGGGGCTTGCAAACGAGGCTTTTGAAAAAGGGGATTACGATGAGGTCATATCCCTGATGAATGAATGTCTCTCCTACCCTGAAAATCTTGGCGAAGGGAAACTGTATGGAGCACAGGAAAATGACTTCCTCTATATGATTGCTCTGGCATATCACAAGAAAGGAGACAGCGACAATGCCGCCAAATATTTCAGAATGGCGACAGATGGTCCCATAGATCCTGCCCCTGCATTATATTACAACGATGCCAAACCTCATAAAATATATTATGCCGGATTGGCGTTCAGAGCTTTGGGAATGGAAGAAAAGGCACGTGGATATTTCAACAAACTTGCGGATTATGGCAGACAGCATTATCATGATGCCGTAACGATGGACTATTTCGCTGTCTCCCTTCCTGACCTGCTCATATGGGACGATTCTCTTGACACCCGCAACAGGGTTCACTGCCTCTTTATGCTGGCTCTTGGTCATGCCGGACTCGGCGACACTGCTAAATCTACGAAATATCTCGATGAGGCTGCCTCTCTCGACCCTAACCATTATGACATCAAGGAATTTAATCGGTTACGAATGTTGAACATGGAAGTTTCAAAACAAAATAAAAAAGCATTATGACACGATATGGCTGGCTGCTTTCCCTGGCTCTTATTCCGGGGTTGGCATTCGCAAAAATACCCGATAAAATTAATCTTGACGGTGTCTGGAAAATTCAACTTTCCGGAATCAGGCAAGACAGTGAAATAAATCTGCCGTCGACCACCGACATGGCTCGTCTCGGCACTCCCCTCGACTCCACGTCAATGTCGGACGATGAGAAATACCGTAGGCTTGCACGTCGTTTTTCATATATAGGACCTGCAGTCTATTCCCGCGAAGTTGAAATCACTCCCGAAATGGCTGGGAAACCTCTTGAACTGACTTTGGAGAGAGTGATCTGGAAGTCAACAGCAAAACTCGGTGGAGAGGCAGCAAACGATACTCTCTACAGCCTCGTCTCTCCCCATCGGCACATTTTTTCAAAAGGTCTTAAGGCGGGGAAACATCTGCTGGAAGTTGAGATCGACAACTCCCGTCAATATGACATTTCCACCGGCAATCTCGCTCATTCCTACACCAACGACACACAGACAATGTGGAATGGTATCCTCGGCGAGATTTCTCTTAGAGCGATTCCTGAAATAGATGTAGACAGAATTGAAGTCCACACGGTTGCAAACGGGGATTCTGTCTACATCAAAGGGGTAGTCAACAATTTCTCTTCAAAAAGTTCCAAACAGAAAGTGAATTTTTCAATAGCAGGGACTCCGATTCAGACATCAAAAAAATTCACCCTCCGACCCGGTGCCAACGTTGTTGAGACAACACTTCCCGTTTCATCTTTGCAGCAATGGAACGAGTTTAGTCCTCAGCTATATACCGTTTCGGTCGGAATCTCAGGGAAGTCTGAAAAAGATGCTGTTTTCGGCATCCGCACAATCGACAACAAAGACGGACTCCGTATAAACGGAATACCTGTTTTCCTGAGAGGTACTCTCGAATGTTGTGTGTTCCCGCTTACCGGTGCTCCGGCAACTGATAAGAAAGGGTGGGAAAAGACTTTCTCCACTGCAAAAGAATGGGGATTAAATCATTTTAGATTCCACTCCTGGTGTCCGCCGGAAGCGGCATTCGAAGTTGCCGATTCTCTCGGGTTTTATCTTCAGGTTGAGCTCCCAGTATGGTCTCTTAAAATCGGGGATGATCCTCAGGCTGAACAGTTCCTTAAGGATGAATATGAAAATATCATCCGCAATTATGGCAATCATCCGTCGTTCTGCCTGCTTAGCGTAGGCAACGAACTTCAGCATGATTTCAATTGGCTAAACTCTATGGTAAAGGAGATGAAGCAGCGTGATCCGCGTCACCTCTACACCACAACATCGTTTACTTTTGAAAAAAGACACGGCGGACATCCGGAACCTGAAGATGAATTTTTCGTCACCCAATGGACCGACAACGGATGGGTGCGCGGGCAAGGTGTGTTTGAAACGGAATCTCCCTCATTTAATGCCGATTATTCAGACCGTATAAAGGATTTTCCGGTGCCTCTGATCTCTCATGAGATAGGTCAATATGCCGTATTTCCATCCATGGATGAGATTGGCAAATATACCGGCACTCTCAATCCGCTTAACTTTAAGTTAATCCGGAAGGACTTAAAAGACAAAGGATTGTATGACCAAAGCCGAGACATGACCGTTGCCTCGGCAAATCTGGCTGCATTGATGTATAAGGAAGAGATCGAACGCGCTCTTAAGACAAAAGGGATGTCAGGATTCCAACTGCTCGGACTTCAGGATTTCCCGGGACAAGGGACGGCTCTGGTGGGTCTTATCGATGCCTTCTGGGACAATAAAGGCGCTGTCTATCCTGAATGGTTCCGTCAGTTCTGCTCCCCGGTAACGCCTCTATTGAATTATGAATCTGCCATATATCGTAACACCGACGTATTTAACGGAGAAATCCTCTTGGCTAATTTCTCAGACAAGACAATGACCGGCAATCCCATATTCTGGGAAATGGCAGACGCTTCAACAGAAAAAATTTTAGCATCCGGAGAATTATCTCTTGGCGAGGCAAAAGCAGGAGAAATTACCACTGTCGGTAAATTCTCGACGCCGCTCGATATGGTCACAGACCCCTCGGCAGTAGTCGTGAAAGTCAAAATCAACGACAACATCGAAAACAGCTGGAAGATTCATGTCTACCCTAAGACTGACATAACCAATGGAAATGTCATCTCGACCCGTTCGTTCGATGAGGCGGAGAAAGCTCTGGCTGAAGGGAAGACTGTATTGCTCTCCCCTGCTCCCGACCGGATTGAAGGGATTGAAAGCAAATTCCTCCCCGTATTCTGGAGTCCCGTGCATTTCCCGAAGCAAGCGGGCACAATGGGAATTTTGTGTGACCCTAAACATCCGGCACTTCAACTTTTCCCGAACGAAGGTCACACCGACTGGCAGTGGTGGAATCCTTTGAAGAATGCGAAAGTAGTGAATCTTGACTCTATCTCTTCTGCAAATCCGATCATAAAGGCAATCGACAATTTCGTTCACAACCGCCGGCTCGCATACGTGTTTGAAGCCAAGTGTGGAAAGGGCAGACTTCTCTTTTCCGCTTTCGACATCCTGAATCCCGACAACGACAATCCGGCAATGAATCAACTCAAGGTTTCCTTAATGAACTATGTCAACGGAGATTCTTTCAATCCCAAAAGCGTGATTTCCTTTAAAGAGCTCGAAAGCCTCTACAAATCCGCAGGAGAGGACCACACCACCTCCCCAACCTCCATCTACGAATAATGGCGGTATCGACATTGCCGACAAATTATGATAAAGGGGAGAGACATTTCGGTGCCTCTCCCCCTCCTTTTTTCCCCTCTATTTTCACAAACGGAAGGGGAACTACTTGTTTTTAATTAACTTACAAAGTTCATTTTAAATCTCCCTACAAGGCAGCCGGGGCATCTGCATATAAAATACTTCTGGCTGATCCGGGAATTAAAATTTGAAACCAATCTTGATAGTGGGAGCGGCAAATATTGAGAAGTCGCTACTGTCCGCTTCAAGACACTTAAGCCCTTCCTGAGGCTTGTAGGATGTCATATTGTAGGAGTATGCAAACGGTTGGACAGAGATTCCGACAAACATTGCAGGAAGCACATAATAGTCAACTCCCAACGCAATGCCTCCTCGTAGGCTCCACGCCTCTCCGATAGATTTACCCATCGAGGTCCATTCGTCATATTTTTGCTCATTGAGAGCATAAGCGAATCCTACACGCAACCCTGCATACCACATAAGATTGCTGACATTGGTGAACTGGAAGTAACGGTCAAGTCCTGTATAAACCTGATAGTTGCAGGAATATTGACTCGCCACCGCCCGGTAGTTGGGGATTTCCCCAAGAATGTCTCCACCGGTGGTCCCGTCGATAGTTCCGGGAAGATCCGGATATCCGGGATTGTGGGTGAAGTTCAGTCCTCCTCCCAAATTAAGTTTCCATCTGTCACCGACAAACCAACCGCCTTCGAAACCGACCATCAGTTTCTTATCGGTCCAACTGCTTGAGATCGCCGATCCCTCATAGTCGGTAAGATTGCCCGGCTGTGCCGTGACATTTGTAAAACTGTTGTATCCTACCGTAGCCGCTACGGTGAAGTCACCCTTTTGGGGTGTATTGTCGTTCTCCTGTGCGGAGACGGTAAGACACATCATGGGTAGAACGGCTGATATTAAAAGTCTTTTGATGTTCATAATTCTACTTTTAAATGTTATGCCGTTTCACGGGGACAAAAATTATTCAGCGGGAGTTTCCTCAGCCATAGCGTCGTCAAGAGCCTTCTTGGCAGCCTCAGTGATCTTCTCCTGAGCAAGCACCTTAGCTTCCTGATTTTCAATATTAGCCTTGAGTTCAGCAATCTGATTATCCTGAGAAACCTTACCGGCTGCAAGATCCTTCTCTGCCATAGCCTTTTGGTCTTCAAGAGATGCAATCTGCTTCTCATAATTCTTAATCTCCTCTTCCTTCTGCTCAATCTGCCACTTTATGCCATAACCATTATCATCTGTTCCGTTGACAATCAATTCAAGAGCGGAAATCTCAGAATTTTTCTGGGAAAGTTTATTGTCCGCGATGTTGTAATCAGCTTCAGCCTTTGCAAAAGCAAGGTTGTCTTCGTTGACAGTCTTGACATTCGCTGCAACGGTAGCGGCATCTTTCTTAAGAGTAGCGACTAATCCTTTGATTTCATTCAATTTTTGCTTCATGGCAGCAAGATCATTGTCAGCTGCATTCTTATTTTTAGTAGCAGCGTTCAACTCTTGTTTTGCTGTTGTGACATCATCTTCAGCTTGCCATACTTTAATACCTTCATCATAGGCGGTCTGAGCATCTTGCATTGCTTTGAGAAGTTCTGCTTCTTTTTCAGCTGTCGTATCCGCAGGACGGTTGTTGTAAGCATCCGCGGTATCCTGCTGTGCTTTTTCACGGGCTTCAGCATCTGAGAGAGCTTTCTCGGCATCAGTCACACCTTTCTGAGCGTCTTCAAGACGTTTTGCAGCGTCCGTTGCATTCTTTTCCTGACCCTCTGCCAAAGATGTTTCCAATGCTGTCACATATTCATCCAAACCGCCCTCAAGAAGAGTATAGTAAGAATCATAATATTCATAAGGAATCTGAGTATTGCCACTATTTCCAATCAACTGATAGGTATAATATTTATATTCAGGATTGTTGTTAGTGAAAAGAGGAATATATGATTTTACCCAATCATTGGCTTGTTGATCATAAGATTCGATGACTGCACACCAGTTATCGATTGCTGCAGCCGGTGCACCATAAAAATCATTCCACTGACTGGTTGTATTCCACTCGTCTATAAATCTGATTTGAACCGAGTTGAAATAAGCGTACTCATTTTTCAGATCTTCTGCAGATTGAACATAAGCTGAGCTGTTTAATGCATACATTGCATTGGAAGCGGTATTGTCAGCTTCATTCTTTGCTGTTTGTGCATCACTTTTTGCTTTTGTGAGAGCCTGACGATCCTTTCCAGCCTGCTCGAGAGCAGTTTGAGCATCAGCGAATTCTACAGTATTCCAAGTAGTAATATAAGCTTGCGCTTCAGCAATCCGCTCTTTATAGCTGTTTATATCTCTGTTATAATATGCAATATTCAATTCAGCAGACTGATTCGGAGATATAAGTCCGGCTTCAAGCCGAGCAAGCTGCATCTTCCAAGTGTTTAGAGTGCTTCTCAAATCAAGAAGCTCATCGTTCTCTTTTTGATAGTTCTCAAGAAGTGCGAGAAGTTTTGCCTGAGTCTTTTGATCCTCTGTCTTGATGGCTGCCTCGTATGCTTCTTTAGCTTGAAGAGCTAACAGCTGATTTTTATATAGATCCTTCTCATACTCAGCATCAAGGGCTGCAAGCTGCTTCTTGTAGTTTTCCAGTTTCGCTTTAGATTCTTCGAGAGTGACTGCTGCCTGTTCAGCACGCTGACGTGCTTCATCTCTTGCAATCTCAGTCTGAGCAGCCTGATAGTCAGCCTGAGCCTGTAGATAGACCGCACGTGCTTGTGCCTCTGCCTTCTTAGCTTCATTGTAGGCTGCGATAGCCTCCTGTGCTGCCTTGTAGGCGTTTGCCTGAATGAGCGCTGCGTCTGCATTCGCCTTGTTGAGATCGGCGAGAGACTGCAGTTGCTCTGCCTTTGCTTGACGGATAGCGGTAACGCTTGCCGATTCGGTGTCATCCACGCAGCTGGTGAGCGTCATCGCTCCCAATAGGACTGCGCCAAAAACAAGTTTTTTGTTCATGAGTCAATTAATTTAAGTTAACAAACTTGATAAATATTATGGTGTTATCATCTTTTATTTATGGCAACAAGTATTTAGATTCAAAGAGTTCAATATGCTGAATAAAAGCGATTTACTAACTAAAATCTTCAATATTGTCTTTAAGTGTCTCTTAGCAAGAGAT
>CAJTZQ010000101.1 GCA_910583795.1 uncultured Muribaculaceae bacterium | reverse complement strand
TTCCGGAGGATGTTGACGGGATATCAATAGGACGGGCGAATGCCGGGGTATAAGATATGAGAGCGATTACGGACACGGCTCCCAATGCCTGTATGAGGTGTGAAACAGCTTTCATGATAAAATGTCGGTTAAAAAGTTAGGTCTTATTTATAATAAACTGATTTCGGGTAGGGATATTAGTAATTATAGGAGGCTATTGCTAATAATTACTATTTGCTAATTGATTTAACAACCAACTACTTTACAATTGCATCGAAATCCGCTTCTATGCCTGTGTTGTTCTGATAATCCCAAAGTGTGAGACTGCGGATCTGGTAATAGTAATTCCAGAATAGATAAAGCTCGTTGACATATTCACGACGTGCCTCATCTTTTTTCACACGGGAGTCGTTGAGGTCAAGGGTGGAAATCTTACCGATAAGGAATGTCTCCACATTTGTGGCATATCTCTTTTGGGCGATCTCATCGGCACGCCTTGCCGTCTCAAGCTGACGGAGCTGATTGCCATAACGCTCAACAAGGATAAAGAGATTCTGATTGAAATTCATGTTCTCCTGACGCACCTGGCTTTCCACAAGCTTACGGTTGCTCTCGGCAACCTTCACAAGACCTTTCCGGCGCCCCCAATCGACCAAAGGGATCTGAAAACCGATCTCCACCACCTGATTGTCTTTCAGATTCTGATAACCTCCGGCAAAATTCTTATCTGTGCCGGTGTAACCGATCTGTGCAAAAAGATTGATCTCCCGTTGTGCACCTTTCGCCTTCGCAACTTCATAGTCTGCCTCCAACTGACGGCGAATCATATTCTTTGCAAACTGGTTATTGGCAAGCGCTTTCTCCAACGCATCAGCATAATTGATCTCCACTTCAGGCACATCCAGCGGTATCTCCGGCTGGATGTCGACGTTCTCTCCATAATCAAGGAAAGAACGGAGATTAAACATATTGCTTTTCAAATTACTCTCGCAATCCGTGAGATCAGTCTTGGCATTAAGGAGGTTGAGTTCCATCTGAAGAAGGTCGTTCTGACTTATCTGCCCCATTTCACGCTTCACCTTAGCCACTTCATAAAGCCGTTCGGCATTCTCGAGATTCTGCACGGCAATCTGATGGTTCTCCTGAGCCATGAGCAACGAGAAATAATAACTGATAGCACTGCGAGCCACGTCTTCCGTCGCGCTCAAGAACTGAGCCTTCGCCTCTTCATATCTCACAGGCTCTATCTTGCGGTCCCACTTAAGGTTGTTGACTCCGAAAATCGGCTGAGTAAGAGTTAACGCAACCGGGATAGTCATATATCGGTTGTAGGGATTCGAGGCAAGCTGCCGATAGAAGTCGAGAGATGTATTGACAGAGACCTTACCACCCGTCAGCCATATATTCTGAGTCACTGAAAGTTCACCGTCAAGCTGAAGATAATTGTTTCTGACAAAGCTGTAGCTACCGTCGCTTTCCATATAGGCACTATATTGTTTCCTATAAGAGGGAAGCGTGGCATTTAACGACACTTCAGGGAGCAGTTCCGCACGATATGTACGGTAGCCCCAATAAGCACTTTTCAATTGATTTAACGCCACTTCAGCATCCACACTGTTCTTTCTTGCCCGGGCTATAACCTCCGGTAACGACAGGGAAAGGGAACCCGACTCCTGAGCGAAAGTTCCCAACGCCCCTGCCGCAAAAATACAACCTATTAATATATTTCTTATCATAATCTTATTCTGCTTTTATAGCGATTGCCGGTTCAATCTTCATTGCACGCCGTGCCGGATACCAAATGCTGACCACGATACCTACAACAACAAGAATCATTGTCATCACTTCAGTCAACACCACTGATTCGTATGGCAATCCGTCTGCCACATCTGTCACCTTCATAATCACCCATCCGGCAATTGCAGCCAAGACAGTTGCAAAAACGACAAGCAACAAACCTTCCGAAATCACCCTGCGGAAAATATCTCCGGAACTTGCGCCACAAACCTTACGGATAGCTATTTCACTCACCCTTTCCTGCATACGGAACCAGAAAGTGCCCAACATCCCAAGGAAAATAATGACGATCAATAATATTATCACGACACTATACATTCGTGCCTCAACAGTTTTGTCACGATCTGTGGCGACACCCTCGTCAGTAAGTTTCGTCATCTGACTTAGATACACATTCTTATATTGTCTCAGAGACGCATCAGATTCAAACTGCTGTTTAAAACTTTCCATTCGTCCCGGTTTGACACGAATAAGGATACTCCAGATGTTATCAAGATGCTGCGATTCATCCAGTCCGAAAAAGATTGTTCCGTATGTGTCGGCTGTATAGTCAGACCTTTTCACAAAATTAATGATGTCACCCACACGGTACTCCTCGCCTTGCCATTCTACATTTTTACCATAAAGTTCCTCCGGGGTGCGTCGCTCCTTGGTATCAGGATCGATCACAAGGGGCATGACCATATTTGAAACCAATACGCCATCCTTTTTGAGTATCTCTTCAATATCGTCAATGCTTTTCCCTGTGCGGCTCTCCAATCTCAACACCTTTGCAATGTCAGGACTACCCCACCGCATGTTGCCGGCATATCCGATAGTATCTTTTTCCTTACCGGCCAAGCCTATACTATTGCCCCACAGACTCATCTGATAAGGATTCGCGTTGCGCGACAAAGCTACAGCCTCCACATTTTCATTGCTTCTCAATACAGCCAATAGATTTCGCAGATTAACACTATAGCTATCTTCCTCTTCATTTGATGCTTCATTTGCATTATCAATAGTGGCTATTTGGGCAGTGAAAACATTTTCGGGATCAAAACCTCTTGAGAAAAAGGTCGGGTATATCACTTTATACAGAGAAGTGCCGAGCACCCAAATGGAGAGACTCACAATAGCAAGCCCTATGGTAAGCCACAGGTTGTTGCGCCATTCATTCTTCATCTGTATCAATAAATCTCTTTTCATATTTTTTATTTAAGTTGGTCGTTGGTCTTGGGTCGTTAGTCGTTAGTCGTTAGTTTGTTAGTCGTTAGTCATTAGTTTTCAGATTATTCTTAAACTATAAACTATAAACCATAAACTATAAACTCTAAACCCTAAACTATCATCTATAAACCTTAAACTCTAAACCATAAACCATATACGATTTAATTTTTTGATTTAGCTATCGCCACTGCCGGTTCGAGCCTCGATGCTCGCCATGCCGGCACTGTCGCACTCAGTATATTAAGTACAAGGCACATCACCAAAGCAAAGAAAAAGTTTTTCCAAGTGAAAAGCATAGACATTGAGGGGGTTGAATATAACAGATCGAGAGCTGTGGAGAACTTCACTGACGAGAACTGGAATAGAAACGATGACGCCATATTCATAAACAACAGGCAGATCACCAATCCTATAATACCTCCTGCAATCGTGATTATCAGGTTTTCACCCAACAACTGCCAGACTATCGATTCCCGTTTTGCTCCGAAAGCGCGTCTCACGCCTATTTCCGACACCCTGTGGCGCAACCTTCCTTTTGTCATGCTGCTGAGATTGATAGCAGGAAGGATGAGCAAAAGCCCATAGATAAGATATGTGGTGGTATTGCTTCTCGCCGGTCGCGGATCCTCGCTCACAACCCACTCTCCTCCAGACCAAAGCCCTATATTCCAAGGAGTGTCATGATAAACCGCCTCTTTATGATCAGAAGAGAGCTGTGAGTTCCAGGTTGCATACCTCCCTTTCACCTGATCTTTTAAATGTTGGATGTCAACACCGTCCTTAGGAAGAAGCGCCACAGCAACATGTCCCATCCATTCCCCTGATTCCATATCTCTTTTAGAAAAAGGGTGGTATACATTTGAAAACGTCAGACTCAACAACGGATCGACATCCTCTATCACTCCACAAATTCTATATTCGTCATCGCCTACCTTTATATCTCTCCCAACCACATTGTCTTCTTTAAACAATTTTCTTGCTGAAGATTGAGTCAACACCACTTTCCGTTCCCCGGCATCACAAGAAGCCCTGTCGTATGGCTGTCCGTAGAGAAATTTAAAATCATAGAAATCCCAAAATGTGGCATCTACCTCTTTTGTAATTAATGAAATAGGGCGGGTACCTTTAATTGATACTTCTTCCGGTGCAGACCAGGTAGACTGATATGATTCTTTTTCCACCCCGTCAAGACCGCCATAGAGATCTTTTGCTATTTTGTAAGAAAGTCCAGCTGCCGTCGATCCGTTCTGCTCTCCGTTCTCAGAAATATTAAGGACATGTCCACCGGATCCAACCAAAACTTTCTGACGGTTAGTCTCAGGAGACATCTCCACCATTTTCACATTTTCCGTCATGAAGAATGTCATCACCAGGAAGATGGCGAGTGCGGTTCCACTGATCGACACCCACGTCATCATCTTCTGATGCTTCATCTCATAATATACTTGTCTAAAGTAGTTCATTTCGTTTAATTA
The DNA here is from genome assembly GCA_910583795.1 of uncultured Muribaculaceae bacterium. GTDB lineage: Bacteria > Bacteroidota > Bacteroidia > Bacteroidales > Muribaculaceae > Lepagella. The sequence goes on along the minus strand of CAJTZQ010000101.1, from coordinate 5,287 downwards.
GTAATTAGTAATTTAGGTTGTTGGTCTATTCAGCTTTAATAGCCTCTGCAGGTTCGATTTGCATAGCTTTACGAGCCGGATACCATAAACTGATTATGATGCCAATTGCTATGACAATAACTGAAGTGATTTCCATAATGAGAATAACCGGATCATCTATCAACCTTGCTCCCTCAAATGTTAGATGATTACTCATCCTAATAAACATATCCATAAACTTATCGGCAACAGGCCAAATTATAGCAGAGACAATGATTGTAGAGACAAATAGAAGTATCAACCCTTCCGTGATCAGCCTAACAAATATTTGTTTTCTGTTGGCACCACATACTTTACGTATTGCAATCTCGCTGATTCTCTGCTGCACACGGAACCAGAATGAACCGAGCAAACCCAAGAATATCGTGATCAACAATATGAGCGTTACAGAGAAATAGACCCTCACATTAACATCATTATCCTTTTGAATCAATTCCTTGTATACCATTAGACTGGTAAGATCACATAGGCATACGTTTCTACTTGATCTTAAACTCTTATTGTTTTGGAATTCCTCATAGAACTTATCCGTAGTTCCGGGTTTGAGTTTAAGAAGAATATTACAAGCCATTCCGGGTTGATGTTCATTCAATGGAAAAAATACATTCCCATCCTCTGTGTTTATTTCATATTCATTTCTTTTAATCTGTTGAACAACGTCTCCTACCCTAAACAACCGGCTCGAATCATTACCAAAAAATACAGTCTTACCTTTCAACAATAACGGATCCTTCCCCAACCCCTGATACGCACGGCTGTCAGTGATCAGCAGTTCTCCCTTACTAAGAATTTCCTTAAGTTTTTCAGGTGAAAGCCCTGTAAGGCTCTTAACACCCAACACATCGATAATATCAGGTGTGGCAAATCTGACATTAGCATTATAAATAATCGAGTCATTCTCTTCAGCCGGAGTAAGGACATAATTCCTTTTAGACATGTTATAGGGCTCAGCATTGTCATGAAGGGCAATAGCCTCAACATTTACATTCTCTTTCAATTGGGCATAAAGCCGGTATAAATCTTCATAATAAGCTTCCCAATCATTTTCAACAGGTATATAATCCGGAGAATTGCTGCTAACATAAAATGCTGCTATCGAATGCACATTATCGGGATCATAGCCTTTTGGCTCTGACAAACCGATCAGTTGCGCATATAAAGATGTGGAAAGTCCCCATACAATAGACAATACCACAGCAAGTTCTATGATAAGCCATGCATTCTCTTTCCATTCATTCCTCATCTGAGTCAATAAATTTCTTTTCATATCCAGTCAGTTTTAATGTGAAAAAGAAATAGCTTCGGCAGGTTCAACCCCGGATGCCCGCCATGCCGGAACGGTGGCGCTCAATGTGTTGAGCACAAAACAAAACAAGAATGCCAACAAGAAATTATCCCAAGTGAAAAGCATGGAAAAATCCGGCGTTGCATGTGAAATAGCAAGATTTCCCGGTCCATAAATTCCACTGAAATTAAAAAACAGATGAAAGAGATATTTCATAAATAAAAAGCTCACTACCAGTCCAATTAGACCACCCAACAGAGTAATTATCAGGTTTTCTCCGAAAATCTGACGTACAATTGAACTCCTTGTTGCACCGAATGCCCGTCTTACTCCTATTTCAGACACTCTATGGCGCAATCTGCCGCGAGTCAGACTTCCAAGATTGATAGCGGGGAGTAACAACAGAATTGCAAACATTATCAAGTTACGTTGTTTCTTGGATGCCAGAACACGATCAGGTTGGAAGTTTGATGAAAATTCTTGTTCCGCCGCTGTATAAGGCTGTTGATTATACACCAATGTCATCCCCTCTTTTGCAAATTGCGGTTGTACCTTCATGAATCTCTCTTTTACTCGGGATTTAATCTCCTCTGCCGTAACTCCGGGAGACATCAGCATAATTACTTCCGAATCTCCTATATATCTGTCATTTTCTCTTACAAATGCAGGGCTATAAAGTTTGAATACCTCTGCATACGTATTTGACAAAAGTGGATTTACATCTTCAACTACCCCTATAACCTTATATGGAAAATCACCACAATAAATTTCTCTGCCACTGACCTTGTCTTCTCCGAAAAGAGAACGAGCCAAAGATTGCGTTATCACCACAAGTTTAGCATTTGAAGCAACCTCCGCAGCATCATACGGTCTACCATCGATAAACTTGAAATCATAAATATTCCAAAATTCATTGTCGACTTCGATTCTTGTAGTATTATGTGTGGCACCACCCTTTAAGTGCACCCACCCTTTCTGACCACCCCTCGACAGCTTGAATGAAATGTGGTCTATTCCTTCAATGCCTTCATACAGCTGCTTGGCAAAAGAAAAAGTATAGGGCATCCCACTCCATGATCTGCCATCCTCAAAATCGACATTAAATCCTCCGCATATCAATATTCTTCCACGGTTTGATTCCGGAGCGACCTCAACCGTATTGATACGGTCAGCCATGATGACAGCCATCACAAGGAAGATGGCGAGTGCGGTGCCGCTGATCGACACCCACGTCATCATCCTCTGATGCTTCATCTCGTAGTATATTTGTCTGAAGTAGTTCATTTCGTTCAATTAGTAATTAGTAATGATTAATTAGTAATTTAGGTCGTTGGTCTATTCAGACTTTATCGCCACGGCAGGTTCGATCTGCATCGCCTTGCGCGCCGGATACCAGAGACTTATAATAATGCCGATAGCAACAATAAGGACGGTGAATGCCTCAGCTGCCAAGAATATTGTCCATTTTTCAAACAACATATTCTCAAACGTGCCGATAAATGGCCAGACAATACATCCTACAACCACGATCGCACCTAATAAAAGTATCAATCCTTCAGTTATAATCCTGGCAAATATTTCCCGTCTTTTGGCACCGCAGACTTTTCTGATGGCTATTTCGCTAATTCTCTGCTGAATGCGGAACCAGAACGATCCTAACAATCCGAGGAATATTGTCAGCACAAGGAAAATCATAATTATGATCTTCATGCGGATATCCACCTCAACACTTCTCTGACAACTCTCCCTAATATCTGTGAGGCTTTTCAAATCGGAAAAATACACATTCCTTAATTTTCGTAAATCAGCATTAGACTTGAAATCCTCCTTGAACTGCATTCCCTTGCCTGGTTTCACGCGGACAGCAACAGATCCCCAGCTTTCATCGCCACCGACGAGAGGAACAATATATCCGCCAGCCCAACCGGGTTCAAAGTCTGTGCGGCGTACCTGCTCGATTACATCTCCCACCCTATATATGCGGGAAGTGTCTCCTCCAAGAATCACCTTTTTTCCTATCAGATCGCGAGGATTCCTGCCGGATTCCTCATAATTGGGATTATTCCCAATCAATAGCTCACCCCGTTGCAACATTTCATATAAATCTTTACGGGATTTACCGGTGAGACTGTTAAGCTGCAAGACATTCACGATATCTGGACTACCGTAGCGGGTGTTACCAAAATACAAGATTGAATCTTGCCCATCGATGAGAGCCAATTGTCTTCCATCGTAATTATAATTATAAGGGATGGCACCCCAATGAGTAGCCACAGCTTCAACATTCGGATTTTCTCTAAGCCTCCTAAGCAACTCAAGGAAATCGGAACGATAGGCGGCACCTGCGTTTTCCCCTAAATCTATATAGTTGGGACTACCGGAAGGGACTTTCTTTAAAGAAATTGAATATACATTCTCAGGATTAAATCCTCTCGGGATAAACAACCCCTTACCCTGCACATAAACAATAACAGACAATCCCCATATTGCAAGGCATACTACAGCGAGTTCTATCACGAGCCACACGTTGTCGCGCCACTCCTTTTTCATTTGATTCAATAAATTCCTTTTCATAAAGCAGCCAATTTTTAACGTGCGAAAGACAATGCCTCCGCCGGTTCAACTTTAGATGCACGCCAAGCCGGCACTGTGGCACTCAAGACATTCAAGGCAAAGCAGAAAATTAGAGCCCAGAAGAAATTTCCCCATCTGAACAGCATTCCCAAATCCGGACGGGCATTGACAATCTCCAATGATGGTTCAAGGGCTCCTCCGGACATGGAGAAGAACATGCTTGAAGCCAGCCATACAAAAATTATACTAAACAGCAACCCAAGTATACCGCCTAAAAAGGTGATTATTAAGTTTTCACCAAAAATCTGCCGAATAATGGAATTGCGTTTGGCACCGAAAGCCCGACGCACGCCAATTTCCGCCACTCTGTGGCGAAGCCTGCCACGCGTCATACTGCTCAAATTGATTGCAGGAAGCAAAATTAAAATCGAATAAATGATCCATTGAATCTTCTTATGACTGTCAAGATCGGGGTCGTTATTACTTCCGTATCCTCCTATTCCCACTTCCTCGCTTGTATATGGCTGACCGTGGTAGACTGCTTCATATCCTTCCTTACCCAATTCAGATTGGATCATTTTGTATCTGTTTTCCACTTGCATCTTAACAGATTCGGGCGACACACCTTCTTTCAAAAGCATCACGGCATTCGCGGAACCGAAATGAGGGTCATCGTTCTTTATACTCGCAATGTTGCATAATTTATAGAAATTAGCGAAAGATGATGTGAGCAATGGATTGACATCTTCCACGACCCCAACTATCCTGAACGGATAAGCATCGACCTCAATTTCCCTGCCTGCCACCTTTTCCTCACCAAAGAGAGAACGAGCCGCAGACTTTGTGAGAACAACAAGTTTGGCGTCACTTTTCACTTCAGCCTCATCGAAAGGGCGACCATCGATAAAAGTGAAATCATAGATATTCCAAAACTCATCGTCGACACTTTTCGGAGCCATCGTGAAAATTTCCTGTCCGGGTATATTTACATCGCAATTATCATTGAAGGCATTGATGTAAGAAAGGATTTCCACACCTTCAAGATTTTCATAAAGCTTACGGGCGATATCCAGATTCAATCCGGTGGTGGAAGAATCCATCCCCTTCTGATTTTTGACATGAAACCCGGAAGCGACCAAAATACGGCTTCTGTTAGATTCCGGGGCGACCTCCACAGAATTCAACTGATCAGCCATGACGAAAGCCATCACAAGGAAGATGGCGAACGCGGTGCCGCTTATCGACACCCACGTCATCATTCTCTGATGCTTCATCTCGTAGTATATTTGTCTGAAATAGTTCATTTCATTCAATTAGTTATTAATTGTTAGTCGTTAGTTTATTAGTCATTAGTTATCGTAGCTCAAGAGTTCGTTGACACTTTCATAC
>CAJTZQ010000100.1 GCA_910583795.1 uncultured Muribaculaceae bacterium | reverse complement strand
TTCGACCGTAACGGCTACCTTTTCCACGGCAGAGTTAAATCATTGGCCGATGCAGCACGTCAGGCCGGTCTTAAATTTTAATCGAAAATCATGGCAAAGAGAAATAATAGAGTAAAATCTACTAATGATTTGGATCTGAAAGACCGTCTTGTGGCCATCAACCGCGTGACTAAGGTCACAAAAGGTGGACGTGCTTTCAGCTTTGCAGCCATTGTAGTTGTCGGCAACGAAGACGGCATCATCGGCTGGGGTCTTGGCAAGGCTAACGAGGTTACTGCAGCAATCGCAAAAGGCGTGGAGACTGCAAAGAAGAACCTTATTAGAGTTCCGGTGCATAAAGGAACCATCCCTCACGAGCAGAGTGCTAAATTCGGCGGTTCACGCATTTTCCTCAAACCCGCTTCCGAGGGTACCGGCGTGAAAGCAGGTGGCGCTATGCGTGCAGTGCTTGAGAGCGTAGGTATCACCGACGTCCTCGCAAAGAGCAAGGGATCATCCAACCCCCACAACCTCGTTAAGGCTACTATTGCCGCTCTCGATGAAATGAGAAGCCCGGCACAGGTGGCACAGAACCGCGGCGTAGCTGTGGATAAAGTGTTTAACGGCTAATAAACTACAGAAATGGCACAGATAGCAATCAAGCAGATCAAGAGCCGCATTAATTGCCCGGCAGTGCAGAAGCGTACACTCGACGCTCTCGGCCTGAGAAAAATGAACCACACAGTGGTAAAAGAAGACTGCCCCTCAATCAGAGGAATGGTAAATGCAGTGCGTCATCTTGTAGAAGTCACAACTCTCTAATGATTTAGAAACTCATGGAACTACATAATCTTACGCCGGCTCCCGGCAGCAACAAGAGCAACAAGAGAATTGGCCGTGGTCCCGGCTCAGGTTACGGTGGCACATCAACACGCGGTCACAAAGGTGCTAAGTCTCGCTCAGGCTATAAGCACAAGATCGGTTTTGAAGGTGGTCAGATGCCACTTCAGCGCCGCGTGCCAAAATTCGGTTTCAAGAACATCAACCGTGTTGAATATAAAGCAATCAACCTTGATGCTCTCGAGGCATTGGCAGAGGCTCAAAACCTCACCAAGATTACGGTTGCCGATCTCCGTGCTGCAGGTCTCGCTCCCAAAAGAGCTCTCGTGAAGATCCTTGCCAACGGTGCGATCAGCCGCGCTCTCGAAGTGCAGGCAGACGCATTCTCTAAGAAGGCAGAGGAGGCTATCACAGCAGCAGGTGGAACCGTCAGCAAAAACTAATTAAAATGGGATTTACACAGACAATAAAGAATATCTGGAGCGTAGAGGATCTCCGCAGACGCATCGGCATCACGTTGCTTCTCGTGATCATCTATCGTTTCGGATGCTACGTGGTCTTGCCGGGAATTAATCCCGATGAGCTCATGGCGCTGAAAAACTTCACATCCGACGGTCTGATGCAGCTTCTCGATATGTTCTCGGGTGGTGCATTCTCTCAGGCGTCGATATTTGCGTTGGGTATCATGCCTTACATCACTGCTTCGATCGTGATCCAGTTGCTTGGCATGGTTCTTCCCGCATTCCAGAAGATGCAGCGTGAAGGAGAGAGCGGAAGAATGAAACTTAATCAGTATACCCGCTATCTCACAGTGCTCATCCTGATTCTTCAGGGCCCTGCTTATCTTATGAACCTTAAATATCAGGTTCAGGCAGCAGGCGGCCATGTAGAAATGGGATTCTGGACCGTGGTGTTCATGACAATCGTCCTTGCGGCGGGTTCAATGTTCATCATGTGGCTTGGCGAGAGGATCGACCAGAAAGGTATCGGTAACGGTATTTCATTTATCATCCTTATTGGTATCATGGCACGTTTCCCCGAGGCTGTGATACAGGAATTCACCGGACGTTTGATGAACTCAGCCGGCGGTGGTCTGGTAATCTTCCTTGTTGAGCTGGTTATCCTCGTTGCTGTAATTGCAGGAGCTGTACTTCTCGTACAGGGCACACGCAAGGTTCCCGTACAGTATGCAAAGCGCATACAGGGCAACAAACAGTATGGCGGAGCCCGTCAGTACATCCCTCTGAAAGTGAATGCAGCCGGTGTGATGCCGATCATCTTTGCTCAGGCAATCATGTTTATCCCGGTCACACTTGTCGGCTTCAGTCCGGATCAGACCGGATTCTTCGGAGCTCTTACCGACCTCTATGGATTCTGGTATAATCTGGTATATTTTATAATGATTGTGGCCTTTACTTATTTTTACACCGCAATCACCGTGCGCCCTGCACAGATGGCTGAAGATATGAAACGCAACAACGGTTTTATCCCCGGTATCAAGCCCGGCAAACCGACAGTTGAATATCTCGATTCAATCATGTCAAGAATCACCCTTCCGGGTTCAATTTTCCTTGGCATCGTCGCCATTCTTCCTGCGATAGCACATGTGTGTGGTCTCAACCGTCAGTTCGCCGCATTCTTTGGAGGCACATCGCTTCTGATTATGGTAGGCGTAATTCTCGACACGTTGAGAATAGTTGAAGGTCATCTGCTCATGCGTCACTACGATGGTCTTATGAAAGACGGTCGCATCAAAGGACGCACCACAGGCAGCGGAGCATTCTAAAAATCGTTTCAGTAAGCTAATGATCTATATCAAGACAGCCGAAGAGATAGTCAAGATGCGGGCAGCCTGTGATCTGGTAAGCCGCACGCTCGGAGAAGTGGCTAAATGGGTACATCCCGGTGTCACTACCCGTAAGCTTGATAACATTGCAAGAGAGTTTATCCTCGACAACGGGGGTAAACCCGCTTGCTTGGGTTATCACGGATTTCCAGGCACACTCTGCATTGAGGTCAACGAGACTGTTGTGCATGGTTTCCCTTCAGGTTATGAACTTCGCGAAGGTGACATCGTAGGCACTGACTGTGTCGCAGAACTTGACGGTTTCAATGGAGACAGTTGTTATACTTTCGCCATAGGAGAAATCGACGAAAAGACGTCAAGATTGCTTAAGGTGACAAAAGAATCCGTTTATGTGGGTATCAATGCCGCTCAAGCAGGGAAACGTATCGGCGATATTTCCAATGCCATCCAGACTTATTGCGAACATGCAGGCTATAGCGTGGTTCGTGAAATGTGTGGCCACGGAATTGGGAAGAGTATGCATGAGGATCCTGAGGTCCCCAATTTTGGTAGAAGAGGAATAGGCCCGGTTTTAAAGCCGGGAATGTGTATCGCGGTAGAACCGATGATCAACCTCGGTAGCAAGAATGTTGTTATTGAGAGTAACGGATGGGAATGTCGCACACGTGACCGTAAACCGTCAGCGCATTTTGAGCACACTATTCTGATCACATCGGAAGGACCGGAGATTCTGACAACATTTGACTATATTGAGGCGGCGCTCGGTATTTCAAAAGAGCCCGGCGCAAATGAATAACAAAAGCATAAACTGAAAAAGATTATATGGCAAAGCAAGCTGCAATCGAACAGGACGGAGTCATTCTCGAAGCATTGTCGAATGCGATGTTTAAGGTGGAGCTCACTAACGGGCATGAAATCACCGCCCACATCTCAGGCAAAATGAGAATGCACTACATCAAGATACTTCCCGGAGATAAGGTCAGGGTGGAGATGAGTCCATATGACTTGTCAAAAGGTCGTATCGCTTTCAGATATAAATAAAAAAAAGACACACCATAATGAAAGTAAGAGCATCAGTCAAAAAGCGTACGGCCGACAGCAAGATCGTACGTAGAAAAGGAAGATTATACGTAATCAACAAGAAGAATCCAAAATTTAAAACACGTCAAGGATAATTTTATTACCTTTGCAAAAAATTTGTAACAACAAACTATGGCAGTAAGAATAGTCGGCGTAGATTTGCCGCAAAATAAAAGAGGAGAGATTGCCTTGACGTATATCTACGGCATAGGCCGCAGTGCAGCCAACACTATCCTTAGCAAGGCAGGTGTTGACCGCGACATCAAGGTGCAAGACTGGACAGACGATCAGGCAGCAGCCGTTCGTGAAGTTATCCAGACTGAATATAAAGTTGAGGGTGACCTCCGTTCAGAGATCCAGCTCAACATCAAGCGTCTCATGGATATCGGTTGCTATCGTGGCATCCGTCACCGTATCGGGCTTCCTGTTCGCGGTCAGAGCACCAAGAATAACGCGCGTACTCGCAAGGGTCGTAAGAAAACAGTTGCTAACAAGAAGAAAGCTACTAAATAAAATTAAAGTATGGCAAAGAAGACAGTCGCAGCTAAAAAGAGGAATGTCAAGGTTGACGCCAATGGTCAGCTTCATGTGCATAGCTCTTTCAACAACATTATCGTTTGCCTTGCCAACAGCGAGGGTCAGGTCATATCCTGGAGCTCAGCTGGCAAGATGGGTTTCAGAGGCAGTAAGAAAAACACTCCTTATGCAGCCCAGATGGCAGCGCAGGATTGTGCCAAGGTCGCATACGATCTCGGCCTGCGTAAGGTGAAAGCCTATGTGAAGGGGCCGGGCAACGGTCGCGAATCGGCAATTCGTACAGTACACGGAGCCGGAATCGAAGTGACAGAGATCGTAGATGTCACTCCGCTGCCCCACAATGGATGTCGTCCTCCTAAAAGAAGAAGAGTTTAATAGGATAAAGCAGCCCCCACGCCCGTCTCTGAATGCGAATAGACTGCCCCAGCATCTTTCTCTCGGCAGTCGCGGCTGCGCTAAGGAGATTGGGTTAAAGGTCCACTTTAATTAAAACAATCAGAAAACAATGGCAAGATATACAGGCCCAAAGACAAGAATTGCCCGCAAATTCGGCGAGGCTATTTACGGCGAGGATAAGATTCTGGCTAAGAAAAATTATCCACCGGGACAGCATGGTGCCAACCGCAGAAGAAAGACTTCGGAATACGGCACACAGCTCAAAGAGAAGCAGAAAGCAAAATACACATACGGTGTATTGGAGCGTCAGTTCCGTAATCTCTTTGAGAAGGCAGCCCGCACCAAAGGTATCACAGGTGAGGTGTTGCTGCAGCTTCTCGAAAGCCGTCTTGACAACGTAGTTTACCGTCTCGGCATCGCACCTTCGCGTCCCGCAGCACGTCAGCTTGTGCTTCACAAGCACATCACAGTAAACGGTGATGTTGTAAACGTTCCTTCATATCATGTAAAGCCCGGTGACGTGGTTGCCGTGCGAGAGAAATCAAAATCACTCGAAGTTATCGCTGATTGCCTCGCAGGCTTTAACCACAGCAAATATCCCTGGATTGAATGGGATGATAGCAAAAAGGGTGGTAAGTTCCTCCATGTTCCGCAACGTGAAGACATTCCGGAGACAATCAAGGAACAGTTGATCGTTGAGTTGTATTCTAAATAATAAACAATAGAAACCCATGCCAATATTAGCATTTCAGAAACCCGACAAGGTCATCATGCTTGAGGCCGACAATTCGTTCGGCAAGTTCGAATTCAGGCCGCTTGAACCGGGCTACGGCCAGACAATAGGCAACGCATTGCGTAGAATCCTTCTTTCTTCGCTCGGTGGATTTGCCATATGCTCTATCCGTATCGGCGGTGTTGCCCATGAGCTTGACACCATTCCCGGGGTGAAGCAGGATGTCACCAATATCATCCTCAACCTTAAGCAGGTAAGATTCAAGCAGCTGACTGAAGATCATGAAACTGAAAAGGGAGTGATCAATGTGTCGGGCACCGATGTGCTTAAGGCAGGCGATCTGGGCAAAGTGCTCTCCGGATTCGAGGTGTTGAATCCCGATCTTGAAATCTGCCGGCTTGATCCCTCGGCAAGTTTCCAGATGGAATTTACCATCAATAAAGGTCGTGGCTGGGTACCCGCCGACGAGAATCGTGAAATTCTCGGCGATACGGATCCGAGCGTAATAGCAATCGACTCTATTTATACTCCGGTAAAGAACGTGAAATATTCGGTAGAAAACTACCGTGTAGAGCAGAAGACAGACTATGAGAAGCTTCTTCTCGAAGTGACAACCGATGGCTCTATCCAGCCAAAGGATGCACTCAAAGAGGCTGCTAAGATTCTCATTTATCATTTCATGCTCTTCAGCGATGAGAAAATTGCTCTCGAGGCTCCCAAGGAGAACGACGTCGATGAATTTGACGAGGAAGTGCTCCACATGCGTCAGCTGCTCAAGAGTAAACTTACCGATATGGATCTTTCAGTCCGTGCCCTCAACTGTCTTAAGAGCGCCGAGGTGGAGACCCTTGGTGAGCTTGTTGTGTTCAACAAGAACGATCTTCTTAAGTTCCGTAACTTCGGAAAGAAGTCGCTCACTGAACTTGATGAGCTTCTCGCAAGTCTCAACCTCTCCTTTGGGATGGACATTTCAAAATATAAATTAGATAAAGACTAAACAACGATGAGACACAATAAAAAATTCAACCACCTCAGTCGTAAGAAAGGTCACCGCGATGCTCTTCTCATGAACCTTACAATATCTCTTATCATGCATAAGAGAATCTTCACGACTTTGGCTAAGGCAAAAGCATTGAGAATATATGCCGAGCCACTTATCACGAGGTCAAAGACCGACGATATGACTAACCGTCGCCTCGTCTTCAGCTATCTTCAGAACAAAGAGGCTGTCAAAGAACTTTTCGGCGTGGTTGCTGAAAAAGTTGCAGAACGTCCGGGTGGCTACACTCGTATCCTCAAAACCGGCCACCGTCTTGGTGACAATGCTGAGATGGCAATGATCGAACTTGTTGACTTCAATGAAAACATGCTCGAAGCTGCCGGTGAGAAGAAAGCTAAGGCTACCCGCCGCAGCCGTCGCAAGAAGAGCGCGGCTCCTGCAGCAGAAACTGTAGCAGCAGAAACTCCGGCAGAGGCTCCCGCAGAGGAGGCTCCCAAGGCAGAATAATCTTAGCCATATACCATATTTGCCAAGAGCGGTTGCCCTATTGGGTACCGCTCTTGTTTTTTTCGATAATATTAATTAATTTAGCAGCAAATTAGGTTATAATGGAATTATAAAGAATGTATATTCAAGAAACGATACATCTAAGCAGTTGGCTGGCTATATTAGTCACAGCTCTTTATGTGACGATGGTTGTCACTGCCGTGATTGTCGTGCTTCGTGAAAACCGAAATCCTATCCGTGCCTTGTCTTGGGTGATTGCATTGGTCTTTCTTCCCGGAGTGGGGCTTATTTTCTATTTGTTTTTTGGCAGAAGCCTCAGAGGCATGCATATGATTTCGCGCCATAACAAACGGAAAATCATGCATGATAATTCTCCCGACAGAATTGACCTTAATGATCTTAATATAACAGAAGAGCAAAAGAATATAATCAAATTATCATACAATCTCAGCAGATCTCCGTTTACCGTAAATAATGAGATTGACATCTATACCGACGGTGCGTCAAAGTTTGAATCATTGAAACAAGATCTCCTAAATGCCAAGAAATCCATTTTATTGCAATACTATATATTCCTTGATGACATCATAGGAAATGAAATTGCAGATATTCTTATTTCGAAAGCAAAGCAGGGTGTTATGGTTAAGGTTATCTATGACCATATAGGAAGTTTTTCTGCGCGAAATAGGTTTTTCGATAAAATGAAACAGCATGGCGTGGAGACCCACCCTTTCTTCAGGGTGAATTTTCCACATTTTGCCAACAGAATCAATTGGAGAAATCATCGTAAGATTGTAGTGATCGACGGGAATATCGGGTATATCGGAGGGATGAATATTGCTGACAGATATGTCAACGGACTTCCAAACGGGGAAGAATGGAGAGACACACATTTCAGGGTGAGGGGAGATATTGTTGAATCACTGATTTATTCATTTGCGATAGATTGGAATTTCTTGAAAAAAGACCCGTATGTTCCGGAAGTTAAGACTGAGCGACCTGAGATTTGTAATCTCACCGGGGTTCAGCTCGTCACGGGAGGACCGACTGAAAGATGGAACAATCTTACATTATGTTTCTTACGTGCCATATCTTCGGCACGGCGCAAAATACTGATCCAAACGCCTTATTTCCTGCCGACCGACGGACTTCTTAATGCTCTGGAAGCAGCAGCACTCGCAAAAATAGATGTAAGGATAATGATGCCGCGGAACACAGACAGCAAGTTGCTGCATTATGCATCATTCTCTTACATCACACAATGCTTGAAAGCGGGAATAAAGGTTTATCTTTACGAACCCGGTATGCTTCATGCGAAGGCTATGATCATTGACGATAATTTTGTTACCGCAGGGTCTACTAATTTTGATTTTAGAAGTTTTGAGAATAATTTTGAATGCAATCTTCTGATTTATGATACAGAGATCAACCGGAAGATGCGGGCTATTTTTTTCAATGATTTGAAGAGATGTAAAAAACTAACGCTTGAACAATGGAAGAAGCGTCCGCTTCCTCAACGTTTTTTGGAATCTCTTCTCCGTCTGGTGTCACCTATTTTATAATATATAGAAATGCTCTTAATAAAAGACTCTTTAGTTTCTCTCGACCTTATTGAAAGATTTTTTGTATGTGACCTCGATTCTTGTCTTGGGCAATGTTGTATCGACGGAGATGCCGGGGCACCCCTTTTAGAAGAAGAGCGTCAGGCTATCGAAGCTCATTTGGATGAGATATTGCCCTTATTGAATCCCGGGGCACGCCGGATCATAGAGGAATCAGGCAGTTCGTATATAGACGAAGAAGGTGATCTGGTGACTCAGATTGTGGAGGGGAAGGATTGCGTGTTCACAACTTATGCTGAAGGCGGCAAATGTCTGTGTGCTCTTGAGAAGGCATATCGAGAAGGAAAACTTCCGCAGCTAAAACCGTCGTCATGCCATCTTTACCCGGTGCGTTTAAAAAAATACGGGGATATGACGGCTGTCAATCTTCACAGATGGAAAATATGTAAATGTGCAGAAATACTGGGAAGAACAAAAAAAATCAGGGCATATGAATTTCTCAAGGAGCCGCTTATCCGAAAATTCGGGGAAGACTGGTATGCAGAATTATGCTCCGTGGCTCAAGAATGGATAAAGCAACATTCTTGAATTAGAACATTATAAACAAGGATTTTGTGGTGAGTATAAATAAGAAAGTGGACGGATTTCACAATCAGTCCACTCGCTTGTTTTTGCTTAACTAAATAAATTCTTACATGTTAGGATTATAGATACCTAAATTTCACTGCAAAGTTATAACTTATTTATGAAACCACAGCAATGCATAATGTAAAAAAATCTTAAAAATTGAACTTTTTTAGATTTAAAGCATTATATAAATTTTAATTTTAATACAAATAAATGAAGTTGTTTAAACTTTTTTTACGGATATCGATTTCCTTATTGCATTTTACGATAAAAAGACCTCTTTTTCAATCTTCCGTCTTGAAGCCTATGCGTTTGTGGGGAGATATTTTCTTTCGGTCAGCCTGCAAGTCTGCGAGAGCCGTGTTTATGGCTTCCAGCTGAATGCGAGTATCTTCGTTGATGTCGTTGTAGTCGGCGAATATTTCCTCAAGATCCTGTTTGAGTTCCTCGAAGTTCTTTTCAAGAGTGGAGAGACGCAGTGTCACCGGATTGGCGGCTATCATCTGCCTGACAGTAACAAAAGCCCTCATTATACCGATGTTTACCTGAATGGCAATTTTGGAGGTTAATACACTTGAAAGCATGGCAACTCCAAGTTCAGTAAAGACGTATGGATTACGCCTCATACCCATTTTGATAGAATTGGACATCACAATCTGTGATTTCCAATTTTCCACTTCCTCATCTGTCATTTGAAACATAAAATCTTCGGGGAAGCGTTCGGAATTACGTTTGACAGCCTGATTCAAGGCTCTTGTCTCTACTCCGTACATTACAGCCAAATCTCGGTCGAGCATCACTTTCTGACCCCTTATTTCATAGATCTTGGAACGGATTATCTCTAAGTCATTCATGACATTCGGTTTTTAAGATTATCGATCTCCCGCAGTGGGGGCATTAGATCACTGTCTCTTCTTCTCTGGGTTTCGTGAGGAGGTCTAAGATGTCACATCCCACGGCAGTGGCAATCCTTTGTAGTATGTCTACAGAGGGGTTCCCATTAATATGTTGACGTAATCCAATGGGAGTTCTTCCCATTTTCAACAAGAGGACAAAATCTGGTATAATAAAACTCCAATTGATTAAAATTTAGCCAATTGGAGTTTTAAGTGGTATCTCCATAGGGAGTCGAACCCTAATCGTCGGAACCGGAATCCGATATTCTAT
>CAJTZQ010000099.1 GCA_910583795.1 uncultured Muribaculaceae bacterium | reverse complement strand
TACTCATGGATGCCATCATCAGCTTCGGAATTTGCCTGCGGCTGATGTTATTGTGCATTCGGGCGACTTCTGCATGGTAGGCTCCGAAAAAGAGGCTCTTGATTTTCTCAATTGGTTCTGCGATTTGCCATACAGGCATAAAATATTCATTTGTGGCAACCATGACGATTGTCTCTATGGCGCCAATATCAACGGACTGGATGAAAATGTGCATTATCTCTGCAACTCCTACATTGAGATAGACGGCATCCGATTCTATGGCGTCCCGATGTTCATAGGCGACTGCATCACCGAGCGTCAAGTCCAAAACTATGCTGATATTCCCAATAATATTGATGTGCTTATCACCCATAACCCTCCTTTGGGCATCCTTGACTTCGACAAGGGGATAAATTATGGCTCAAAGGAACTTTTGCAAAGAGCATCGGATGTTATGCCAAGGCTTCATCTTTTCGGGCATATCCATAACAATTACGGTCTGATTCACTCTCAACATACAGCCTTCTCCAATGCATCTCTTGTAGACGACGATTATAGATTGACGAATAAGCCGGTTATCATTGAGTTATAATTAATGAGGCCCTGTCACATTGAAGTGACCCCAAAAAAGTTGGACGGATTAAACATTATCCTGTTATAGAAAGAGTTCGGTATTGCACCGGACTCTTTCCTTTTAACCGGGCTTTAATTCTTTTATTGTTGTAGTAATCGATATATTCATCCAAAGCCTTTATAAAGGCTTCCGGCGAGTCAAATTTCTCGGCATAAAGCAATTCGGATTTCATTATGCCGAAGAAGTTTTCAGCCATGGCATTGTCAAGACAATTACCTTCGCAGTGTCGGTTTAGAGTTAATATTTGACTCTTGAGTGTTAATAAGAAAGACAGAGGCTGTGACCTATGATGTCAGCTTTTTCAGCAGTTCGTCAAGCTTCACGCCTACGATAAATTTTTCAGGTACGAGTCCCCAGTAGCGGGAGTCCTGCGAATCTATTGCATGGTCGCCGGCGGCGAAACAGTAATTTTCGGTAAAGGTATAGTTGTCGATAGGGGCGTCCCCGAGCCATGCTCTATCGTCTCGCCACTCGGGTTGCTCCCCAGTTTCCCAAGCGATATATTTCCGGTATATGCGGTAGTTGAGCCTGTCTATGGATATGGTGGTTCCTACTGCCGGAACGACTATCGGACCGAAATCGGCGATAGTCCAGCCTGTCTCCCCGTCATAAGGAAGCGACTGAAACCATCCGGGATGCGCGAGACTGTCGGGCAGGCCCGCGAGATAATTCTTGTAATATTTCACCTGCAGCTGCTCGTCCTCCACGCCAAGCGTGCCGTCGAATCCGCTAACACGGTAGCGACCGTCGCGTATCTCAAGCGTATCGCCTGCCACGGCTACGGCGCGCTTGCAGTAGTAACGACGCATGTTCATCGCCACGCTGTCCCAGCTTTCGGTGAAGGTGCCGTTGAAGATTATGATGTCGTTCTTTTCAAGCTTTCCGTAACCCGGCAGACGGCGCACCTTGAAGGGTAACCCCGCCGCTGCGTCATGCACATCAAAGATGCGGCCTCCGAGCTTTAGCTTGTTGATGATCATCCAACGGCTCCCCGGCTTGATGGTCGGGGTCATTGAGCCTGTGGGGGTGCTGAATGTATCAAACACCACTATCAGAAGCAATACGTATATTATAGCCAAAAACGACAGCCATCCGGCGATCTCGAACACGATGTAGAACACTCTTCCGGCAATCTCAATGATACGCTTGTTCACCACCATATCTGCTCGCCGTTTTCGTAAGTGAATATTCGTTCGTCCTTTCCCTTGGTACGGTCGCGCAACAGCAGCAGGGCGTTTTCAGGCACATTGTCGAAGGTCACCGCAACCCCTTCGCCGGTTTTCTGTCCCAGGGAGCGCCAAGCGCCATCCTTGAAGTAGAATAGTTCGTAGAGGTCTCCGCGCTCTATGGCATTGCCGTCTCCTCGTCCGGTAAATTCGATCGCCGCAACCCTCACAGGCTCGCCGAAATCCATCCCTACCCATCCTCCGGCATCGGTCGGTGCCTCGAAGATCGTGAGCGGGTCAGAGTCGAATGCCTTCTCTTTCGTCGCGTATGGCACCTCTTTGTATGCTCCCGGAGTTCCTATTATCTTCCCGCTCATCTCGCGGTTATCGGCGTCAATAAATTTCAGTTCGGCAACATTGCAGTAAGTACCAGGGGTGTCCTGCTTGTAGCGCCAGTAGCGGTGGGCGCCGATAGTGTCGGCTACCTTTACTTCATGGGCAGTGGCGAAACCGTCCGCAACCTTGTGGATAAGCCTGTAGCTGGGGAAGTCGGGATTGTCGGCGGCGTGTAGTTCGGCGCCGTTTATTCGCACGGCTGCCGATGTAACCGACGGGAGTACCGGAAACTTACGGTTGAGCGTTACCGTTCTCAGCCGGCTCTCGTCGGGGATGATATAATGTTTTTCACCTTTGCGGTCAAGGCGGAAGGGTGGGGTGACCACTCGCTGTGCCCCGTAGCTGTCGTAGCGCACTACGGTATAGATGCTGTTGGTGCCTATGTCGCGGAAAGTGGCTTTACCCTCCTCCATGCGGGCGAACTCTATTGGACGCCATCCCGTCCAGTCAGAGAGCGCGATGTAAGCGTAGCCGTCCTCCTCACCCGCTGCTTCCACCTCCACATCTGTGCAGGGTATATAGGATGCGGTGACATCCGTAAAAAACGGCGAGCGAAATGACACCGGCACATACTCTCCCGAGGCAAGCAGTTCGAGCACACGGGGATTGTGGGCATAGGTTCGCCGCAATACTTTCGATTTTCTTTCTCCGATTTTTTCCTCGACACCCGGTTCTGACAAAGCACCGCCGAACTCTACCCAGCGCCCTTCGGTGTCAAGAACCGCATTCCATTCATGTCCGAGCGTGCGGAAACTCCATATCGGGATGTAATCTTTCACCACCGGGATCCCCTCGCTGCGCATGGCGGCTATGGCGAGGTCTGCGTAGTGACCGCAGTTGCCGAAAGGAACTTTCGGCTTCACCCCCATGTCAAGAATCTGAACCGCGTAGTCGAATCCCCTTATGTCTGGTTTCACCGAATCGCGCAGTGTCTTATTCATCTCTATGCATGCGTAGACCGGCGAATGGCGGTATGGGTCGCAATAGGCGAGGTTCGCTATACCGGCGGTATAGCGGTTTTTCATCTGCGAGCGCCAGTTGTCGAGCGGTTGTAACTCGGTTGTTTTATATGGAAGCAATGTTTCGCAGAATTCGTCGAAATCAAGATGGCGCGCCCACGGCGAGCGCTCCCATATGTTGAAAGCGCTGTCAATGTTCGCTACCAGGAAGTCGGCTGAGATAATTTCAATATCCTGTACATATCCTCCATTCCAAAATTGGGCTACCTTCAGCCCCATAAGGCTGTCGATCACGGCGCGCCGACGGTCGTAGGCCTCCTCACTTATTGTCTCGAACAGTGAATCGGCAATATGGTAAAACGCTTTCTCCCCATCGCGGTCGCGATATGATACATGCCCCGGCATATTCTCAATCAAAAATGTCGCGGCAGCAAGGCGAAGCGAGTCTCCGCTATAATGTTCAAGCACCTGCTCCAGTTCCGCGCGATTGCTTCCGGCGGCTTTAAGCGCTTGCTCAATCTTTGACGCGCTCTGCTGTTGCTGCTTCTCACAACCTATAAGCAATGCTACTGACAATGTAATTATCATTATCTTGAACAACTTTCTCATCTCTCTATGGATTTTTAATTTTTTTAAAGATGCAAAATTTATTAAGTCGCAAAAGAAATGCTGTACTTGCAAAGCCATATAATTCAATCTTACAACAAAGGTGATATTAATATTCTGAATTACCAAATATTTTTGGGATGTTGCAACCTACCCAATCAAAATAGTCATCAGCAAGGTGATATGCCATCGTGCGTAGACAGTATAGTCCGGGTATGCTTGCAGACGCCTGACAGTATCATTCTTAACAATGTGAGGTCAGCAATAATGAACGACGGGATGATAGTCGCCTCTGATTTTAGCGATAACGTATACGGTTTCAATTCAGCCGGAGAATATGTGTGTCAGTATGGCGGCAAGGGAGAGTCTGGAGAAGAATATATCAACATGTCGGCATTCACCGTCACGGATAACAATCAAGTAGTGATATGCGACTCATATTCACAAAAAATCCTCTTTTTTGATTTAAGAGGGAATTTTCTCAAATACGCTAAATTCAAGCCGGGATCACTTGATAGAGTGCAGCAGTGTGTGAGTGTGAACGATTCTACAATGATTGTAGGACGATATATCTTCAATGATAGAGATTCTGTATATGCCAAAGTCGACCTTATAAAAGGTGAAATCCGAAACTTTGCGGCAGTGCCGATGCATACCGCCAACGTTGGGATTCCTGTAGGTCAACACTCCATTTCGGTTTATGACAACAACATATCTTATATTAAACCGCTTGATCCTGTAGTATATCGTTATGTGGATACCCCTTGGATCCATATAGATAACGGACAGAATATCTGGTCCGAAAAAAAATTGGAAGAGATAACCGACTTTGATCCTGCCACATATGCTGATGCGATGAATGAAAATGTGTTTTTAGGCTATAATGATACATACGAATTGGACAGATATATATTTTTAGGAATGTCTGACTTAAACTATGCCCTTGTTGATAAAACGGATTGGAGAATGAGGTCTTATCGTTATCATAAAGATGACAAATTCAATTTTGTAGGATTAAACCGAATAATAGGTTACGGACCAAACAACATACTGATCGGATATAATACGAGTCCGTTAGTTGATAGTAATGATATTTTTATTTATACCTTAAAAAACAATGGCGCTATTAAAAATAACTGATATAATTAATTTCAGTTGCATTTCTTGCTTTAAGCAAGTCATGAAGACTATTACGCATAAAACATATAATTTCCACGACTTACTTACCTGTTGCACAGAACAGCCCCTTGCAACTACAAAATGATAGTATGTACTAACGCGTTTGCTTCTTCTTTCGGACATTTCCCTGTAAAAGGGAAATTCGTATCGCTATCGCCATGTTAAGCTTTGTTAAATGCGCATATTTGTTTGTTTAAATGAAATATTAGTGGGATATTTGTTCGGATAAAAGTTAATTGTTCCTTAAATCTAAAAAGCATGAAACGATTTAATATTGCCCTGTCATTATTAATTCTGTTGACATCATGTCTTCGCTCTCAAGGAGATGGTGAAGCAATTGTTGCGGAATGGGCAGGAAAAGAAATCGTTATGCCGACAGATTTGAAATTTCAAATTTTAGATACCGAGATAAACATTGACTCACAGACACCTGATTTTAAAATTATTAATTTTATTGACTCTTCAGGATGTACTGCTTGTAAGATGAAGCTCCATCGTTGGAACGACATCATTGATGAGTTTAAATCCATTCCTGATGTTGATGTTCAATTCCTGACAATTGTAAATGCCGACTCCATCGACCAAATCACATCTATTCTTAAGCAATATAATTATTCATATCCGGTTGCGGTAGATCTCGATAATACATTCGCTGACTCAAATAATCTTCCCGATCAGCCGGCGTATCACACTTTTCTGCTTGATGCAGACAACAAGGTTATTGCAATCGGCAATCCGGTGCTGAATCCGAAGATAAAAAAACTTTACAAACAAATCATCATGAACGATGAGAACCTGATGACCCGGTTTGGAAAGCTTGAATCACGTACATTAGGAGTGGTGTCTCAAAATGACGAAATCTCCACAAAATTCTATATCTACAATAGTGACAGCATACCTTATCATATACAGGACATGATTCCATCATGCGACTGTATATCGGCGACTGTAAATAGACGCATAATACAGCCTGAAACAGAGGCCATGGTTAACATCACCTTTCACTCTGATACCATCCCGGGTAGTTTTAACCAGTATGTTGATGTCTTCTTTGAGGAGAGAGAATTTCCCAGTCGTTTTATAATTTACGGATTTACCAATTAATAACATCTATACCATATGAAAAGGAGAGTCATTATCAATGCAGCTGCCTTAATAGCTGTAGCTTCCGCCGGCACTTATTTAAGCCTGAGCCGGGCAGATCAGAAAGAGTATCTCACAGTAACACAGCTGGCAAATATAGATGCTCTGGTTCAGACTGAAGGTGAAGAAGGTACTCCGGTTGGAAATTGCGAGATAAGAAAAATATTTAGTGATGGCGAACTAGACTGGCATTATTTCTGCAATGACGCTACAACAGATGGAATGATTTATCCTTGCCCTGATCAACGACAAGTCGGAATATCTGGCGGTACAACCAAGTGTACAAAATAAGTGTATCCAATCTATTGATATCGCTTTTACATGGATTGTATAAATAAAGCCCTAATTGTTTGACGGAATGCAAAAGACCCCCATTATACTATTCATCCTGTTTGTATTGACATCATGCAGCAGTGAAAGTGTATTCACGGCAGAGGTCAAGGACATCGTCCAGCCCGAGGAGGTTGTTGAGGTCTCCGTGGACAAAATTGAAACAGATCATCTGTATTCGCAGTTCTTTGCAGTGTATGATACACTATTGATTTCATGCCTTCCTAACTCCTCCGAATACTTCTTCCACGTCTCGGATCTGACGAACAACCAATCAGTCGGTTCTTTTATGCACTATGGTGAAGGGCCTGACGAATACTTCGGACTGGCACCGATAAAAAGAATAGAACGGAAAGGTAATGATTTGGTATCCATAACCTATGAACCGAACAAGAGACAATTGATAGAATGGAACATCACTCAATCGATTGAAAATGGTCGGGATTCGATATTGCGGATTGGTCACTATAAAAATCCGAATGATGCTGGTATAACATATGCAAAATTGTATCGGATTGGAAAATCAGAATACTTAGGTCGTACTACTGGGAAACGGGTTGGTGAAAATCTGTTGTTGCCGGCATATTGGATTCTTGACGGGCCGAATATCGAACCGGTACAAGGTATCTCGATTGTAAAGGAAATGATTCCCAATACCCACAGCAAAGAACCTGATTTTAGTTTCTTTAATTCGTGTTCAGACCTAAGTCCTGACAATACTAAAATTGTAGACGCCATGAATTGGCTCGAGCAGATAAACATAATTCATCTGCAGAATGATTCGGTTGCTTCATATAGGATAGCCGGATCTCCGGACGAAGGTATCTTCAGGACGAAGACGGGGCCGGTCATATTACAATATGAAGATGTGGTCTGCGACACTAACGCAATATACGCTTTGTATTTTGGAGAACCTTCAGATATGTTTAAGGATCTGCATGGTTCTTATTGGATACATGAGTTTGACTGGAATGGTAACTTCAAAGCGAAGTATCATCTGCCGGTTCCAATTATGAGACTATGGTTAGACCACTCCAACAATACGTTATATGGTTACAATATAGAGGACGCCCTATATAAACTGAACATTGGCTCCCATTAGGGCAGGGCATCCCAACTCCGGAACAGGTTTTCTATTTCAGTTTGATTTAGAAGCCTATTGCCGGATGGTTGCACTGAGGTGGAGCATGGCGATAGAAACTGTACAAATCACTTAATTTAAGTCGAACTCACTTTAGTTTATTGTTTTAGTATGCTGCTTGTAAATTATCCATAGTCATAGATTTTTAAAATTTGATTGAATATTAATTTTTTATTTTTTTGAAAAATGTAAATATGAAAAAAATATATCTACCTTTGCAGATGGAAAAGATGCCACAATTTTTATATAAGATACATAATTAACCATTAAAATGTAGATAAGATGACCAATTTTGCAAAGAATTTTATTTACATATTTTTGATATTGCTTACCGGTTGTTCAACTTCGGAAAACAATAGCGGTGGGAATGTAATCAATATAAAGGTTGATGAATTTTCTCCAGTCACAGATTTCTTCGACAGCTACAAATTTGTGGTATTGGAAACTACAGATGAAAGCTTAGTCTCAAATGAATCAATATTCAGAACAAGCGACAGGTATATAATCTCATACTCTCCGAACAATGGGTTCGTTATTTTCGATAATGAGGGAAAGTATCTGAACTCATTTGATCATACCGGCGAAGGTCCCGAAGAATATGTGGGATTAACGGATTTTTATATAAAGAATGAAACGATATATGCCGTTGCCGGATTCTTTAAAAAAATTCTGGAATATGGAGTCATTGATGGTGAGTGTCTGGCGGTTCATCCTATTGATGGAGAATATGTCTATGCATCACCTCTTACTGATGAGACTGTAGTTTTAGGAGCGGCATATAATAGTTCCACATTATATAATTTCGCGATCTTCGACCTGAACTCAGACACTACCCTAAAGGTGTTTGCGCCATACAACAACCGGGCATCCTTAATCTTAGGTAATTTTAATTCTTTTGTTGGAGCAAACACCTCAGATGGAATAGTGTATGGAGTATTACCTTATAATGATAACTTGTATGCAATCACCTCTGATACATGTGAGGTTTGCGAGACTTATGCCTTTAATACATCCTATAAACTACCTGATATTTCGCCGGAGGATTTACAGGTATATGAAACCTGGGAGAAAGTACGGTTTGAAAGAATGGTTCAGAGGCTTCTCTGTTTTTATAAAATGCCTTCAGGCGTATGTTACCAGGCATTCGAAATAATGTCTGAATATGGTCTTATTCCAATGATTTGCAGGTATGATTCAGATAAGAAAGGGGCAGAAACACTTAGGATGAATGCCGAACTTTTCGATGAGTTTCCATTCTTATACGGATCTCCGTTTGAATTTCGGAACGGATATTGCCTTACGGCGATTAATGCAGAATTTGCCTTGAACACGGCGAGCAAATTCGATCTGGATATATTTTCCGGTTATGATTTGACCGATGAGTCAAACCCTGTGATATTTTATCATCATTTCAAGGATTAAGGATAGATTTAATCTGAGCAGTCATCTTTTAATATCTATGATTTGTTGATATGAAAAACATTTTCATTGCATTATTGATTTGTTCTCATCTGTTTACATTTGTTTCATGTGCGTGGCTTGAGAATAAATATCCGTAGTTCACGGAGTCTTGCACTTCAGTTTGGAATCTTCAAACCTGCGCAAACTATTTTTTTTGAACAATCTCCACTCTTAAATTTTGTAAATACAGATTATATACTTACTTTTGCAACAATTAATCAGGATCACTAAATTACATAGATGATCGGATATGTTCTTAACAACCTTAAATCAAATGAAAGTTTTTTCTTCTTAACTGTAGCTGTGTCCCTTGGTGTCATCGGCTATCTATGCTACGAGCTACAATCTCCCAAATCAGAACCATTAAATCCTGCCGTTTTAGCAAATATTGATGCTCTTACGGAAGCAGAGGGTGAAGATGGTGGAGGGTTGGACTGTTCTTACGACAGAGAGACAAACGAGTGCTACATTTATGTAGGTATAAAAGGAAGCGTAGAATTGTTTGGATTCGGAGTACTGTATGCAGGTGCAGACGGGTATGTTAGAGTAAAAGCTGAAGTTATATGTAAATCAGGAGGTAACAGCACTTGTACACCTTTCGAATGCTTTCAATTATATTCTCTAATAAAAGATTCTGAGAGATCATGAAATTCATTTCATTTCAGGCAATTGCGAGTTGCTTAATTCTTTGCGCAGCTTGTAGTAATATTGATTCTTCCCGTGGGAGAATCAATATAGATGTCGAAACATTTTCTCCGGTCACAGACTTCTTTGACGAGGTCAGGTATGTAATATTGGAGACAAATGACAGCTCAATTATCGGAGAACGAGTTAAGTTTCGACTTGCCTCAGACTATAACAGAATTGTCGCCTTCTCAGATCAAACGGGTTTTACCGTGTTCGATGGTAATGGGAAATGGATCAATACTTTCGATCATCAGGGGGAGGGTCCCGAAGAATATATAGGTATCACAGACTTTTACCTCTTTAAGGGGGAATTGTATGCGGTATCATGTTATCAAAGTAAGATTTTAGTTTACTCAATTGATACCGGAGAATGTAACCGCGTCATAAATATGGCTGATAATTATAGCGATGCAACATGGCTAAACGACAACTATATAGCTCTATGTTCAGCCTACAACAATACGTCGCTTTATAATCTTGCAATACTCAATGCTTCCGAAGGTAAGAGGGTGTTTAATAATGAATGTTAATATTCGGGAGCCGATTTAGCAGCATC
>CAJTZQ010000098.1 GCA_910583795.1 uncultured Muribaculaceae bacterium | reverse complement strand
TACGTTAAAAAGACCTCTTTCCCAATCTTCCGCCATCTTTTCGGTCGCTTTTGAAACTTGAAGAGGGAGCTTAGCGAGCTAAACTCCCTCTTCAAGTTTCAAAAGCGACTCGAAAATCTGACGAAATCTTGAAATAGAAAAGTTTAAACTACTTCTATTTCAAGAGAAATAAGTCAATAATCAATAATTTAGAATATAATTACTCTGTCAATGTTTATTTAAACAGCTTTGGAATGAATTCTGTGAGATATATTCTCCAGTTTTTCCAAATATGTCCGTCGCCGGTTTCAAAATATTCATAAGGATAATTATTGCTATCAAGTATTTTCCGAAATTGATTGTTGGCATCATATAGGAAATCCTTGTTGCCGATAGCTATCCAGTATAAAGCCGGTTTCTTATCAAACTGTTTTTTAAGTTTTCCTTCGAAATCAGAATATATTGGTGATTGAACGCCCTGATTAGGCATTATAGCAGCCGAAAAAAGACCGACATAATCAAACATATCAGGATATTCCTTTGAAATATGAAGAGAATGGAAACCTCCCATTGAAAGTCCGGCTATCGCACGTGCTGATTTTTGAGGAATCGTACGGTAATGGGAATCTATGAAATCAACTACTTCCGGAAAAGATGTTTCAAATGAACCATCCATTGTTTTAGGCAATTGAGTAGTTGGCGGCAAAAGCCCTGCGGAAGTTTCTCCGGGTGCGGCTTCCTGAGAAGCATTTCCATTAGTCATGACAACGATCATCGGCTTCGCTTTTTCCTGAGCAATCAGATTGTCGAGGATCTGAGCCGCCCTGCCAAGTTCGGACCATGCATTTTCATCACCGCCCATGCCATGAAGAAGATAAAAAACAGGATAACTTTCTTTACTGTCTTCATATCCGGCAGGGGTATAGACAGTGAGACGACGGTTCATCCCTAACGATGGACTATTATACCATATTTTAGACAGAGTGCCATGCGGCACATTGTTTACACTATAAAGATCTGCCCTCTCTCCAGGCACTATAAATATATTGGTGACAGAAGCCACGTCCCTGATTTGATATATATTTGAAGGGTCAGTCATTTTGAGAGAATCCACCACAAATGTATAGCTATAAAGTTCCGGAGCAAGCGGAGAAGGGGTTGTATATTCCCAAATACCTTTATCGTTCTTCTTAAGATCAGCATATCCCGGACCGTCAAACTCCCCAAAAGGAGTCTTGATTTTCTCCGTTGGAAGGAAATCGCCTGTAACTTGCACCAGGTCGGCGTTAGGCGCGTTAAGACGGAATGTCACGGTCTTATCCTTATGGACTTCAGGCGATATGATAGTAGGGACACCCCACAATGCCTGTTGAGCTATTGCCGAGATTGAAACAAACATCAGCAATGCTAATAAAGCTAAAAATTTTTTCATGATTGATTTTCAAAATAATTACAATTATAATAATCTTCCAAAATATTATTGGAATTCCTGTTATTTAATATACGTTAATCAGTGACGTTTATTTTCAAATCCCCTCGCTAAAGCTCGGGCACAGAACCATCACAACGCGGATTTAGCAGATTGATTAATTTTATCTTTATCTTTCAACTAAATTAGGCAAGAACCCTATATAAGAGCTATAGAATTTCCTTACAATTGCTTAGCGTAAATTGATGAACAAAAGAATTTACCATTCGTTACAATATAGACAGGCAATATTAAGTAACTAAGTATTAACTATATTAAAAATTATTATTATGAAACCTTATTTTAAAGACAAAATCAATGAGAGCATCCCGTCTCTTGTGTTATTTGTGCATGAGACAGAGCAAAAAGAAGAAAGCTTAAAAAATCTTGAGGATGATATCAAAAATAAATATGGAGACAAATTGAATGTAGTAAGAGTGGATGTCTCTTACGACAGACATTTGATTGACGAATACAAAATAAATGAATACCCGACGTGGATATTATTTGATAAAGGTGAAGAACTGATGAGAGAAAGCGGACATAAAAGTTTCAATGACCTGGTTGAGATGATTGACCGTATAATGTGACAAATGCCGGATGATAACATCATAAAATTTCATATTTACGATCACCGACAACACGTAGCATCATACTATCAAAATATAAAGTGCCTGCAGTCTCCATATCAAAGCACTCAATTTCTGTGTTATATAACACAGAATCTTCTTTACAAGCGGATATTACAGCGAGGGGAAAGAGAATCTCTTTCCCCTCGCTGTCTATCACCGTTAGTCTTCTGACAAGATAACTTACCTTATTATTTGCCATTTATCTACTTTTCTTGATTCTGTCTTTTTTCACCGGATTCATAACCCCACCTTGTTGATGAGGGGTGACAGGACGTGGGCGATGCGGACGCTCCGGCTTAATTTGGTCGTTTTTTGGTGGAGTTGCCCTGCGTAATTGTTCCGGATTATCTCCTGAAGCATTATGATTTCCACCGTTCCACATCAAAGGTTTATTATTTTCAGAAGGAGAAGATTCTACTTCTTTATCATCTTTTGTAGTGTCTGTGGTATCTGATTTCTCCTCCTTTTTATCCTTCCTGACAACCG
Source organism: uncultured Muribaculaceae bacterium (assembly GCA_910583795.1). Lineage (GTDB taxonomy): Bacteria > Bacteroidota > Bacteroidia > Bacteroidales > Muribaculaceae > Lepagella. The sequence goes on along the minus strand of CAJTZQ010000098.1, from coordinate 7,916 downwards.
GAATACCATAACGTTTAGAATTTCTTGAAACCCTAAATTCCAAACTGTCGTAAGGAAGCCTAACGATGGTAATACTATCTGCAAACAAGGGCAAATAGTTTTCATCTTTCACACGCATTGTGCCATAGACACGCTTAACCGTTTTTCCGGTGTCAGTCTGGAAAGTAATCTCCAAACGATTCCTACCGATAAATACATTGCTTGAAGCCTCAGAAGAACCATCTTCATATTCCACTCCAAGCACACCATTCATCTGAACAGGAGAATCAATATGCATTGACCATTGTAGTCGATCCCCTTTCTGTAATTCCGGATCTTCTACAGAAAATATCCATGAATCGGAATTACCGAGTTTTGACAAAAGACCGTTTTTGCCATATTTCCAAAGGATATCAGCTTCTTGCATTTCCATCTCCTCATCAGTCAGATTCATGAGTTTTTTCTTGCGGTTGAGGATTTCCTTGTCGACTTTGGTATAGAGTTCTGAATAATCATCAAGATTTCTACCATACCAAGCCAATGTCGTGTCAAGTTGTTCCCGAGTCACACCATGAGCAGCAAGGACAGATTTTCCAAGATCGTAGCGATAGTCATTTCCCTGATAACTTTGGCTCGACATATTGGCATAGGCTTCGGCAAGCTCCATATCAGCCATGAGCTTCACCATTTTTTTCTCACTGAGAACTTCTTTCGGTCTGTCGTTGCCACAACCCATAAATATTATAGGAAATGCCATACAGAATCCCAATGCCATCAACTTAATATGTCGCTTATTTGCTACGGTCATTTTTATTTACTTCCTTCTTGCTTCTCAACTTCTCACCAATCATATTGAATGCCTTTGAAGCATCATTGGAATAGAAAAAAATCAAAAGAGCCACCCCTATACAGATAGAAGAATCGGCAATATTGAAAATATATTGGAAAAATTCATAATACTCACCTCCGACAAATGGCACCCATGATGGCCAATGGAATGAAAAAAGAGGGAAATAGAGCATGTCTACAACTTTTCCTTCAAACCATCCGGCATAACCACCACCCTCCGGAAAAGCCACAGCTATTTCAGGAGGCATCGGATTATTAAAAATTTTGCCATAAAAGACGCAGTCGAAAATATTTCCGGCAGCACCGGCTATTATCAACGCCATAGCCACGAAAAATCCTGTACGGATTCCTTTGGCATATTTAATTTGCAAGACAAACCATATAAACAATACAACGGCAACTATTCTGCCTAATGTGAGCACAATCTTGTTCCACAGTTCGAGTCCAAAAGCCATTCCATTGTTCTCGATAAATTTTAGATGCCACCAGTCAGTTATAGGTAAATCTTCACCAAGATAAAAACTTGTCTTCACCCAAATCTTCATGATCTGGTCAGCAAGTATTATGGCGATGCTGATAGCCACCACCATCCAGATACGGCGAGCGGCGACATTTTTTTCTAATGTCGCCGTCGCTGTCATATAGTCATTTGTTGCCAATTTATTATTTCTTAGTTACGCGAGCTTTCGCTTTCAAACCATCTATGTCGAGTTCAACGCAATCCTCACCATCGAGTCCCTCTACAAGAGAGATTGAATCAGCTAAAACCTGAGCTGCGATATAATCACCAAATGATTCCACCGAGTCTTTGATTTCAGGCACATCAGTGAGTTCGACTTTTACCTTATCAGTGATTTCAAAATCATTGCCTTTGCGGATATTCTGAATACGATTGATAAGTTCTCTTGCCATACCCTCGTTTTTAAGTTCCGGAGTAACAGTCACATCGAGAGCCACAGTGATGTTGCCATCATTTGCGACAAGCCATCCCGGCACATCTTCCGGTATAATCTCAACGTCTGCAACTGTCACAATAGGCTCATCCGGGAGTGAAGAGAATTTAAATTCGCCCTCCTTCTCAAGTTGCGCGATCTCTTTTTGAGACATCTCCGTTATTGCCTTGCCAAGCTGCTTCATTATCTTGCCATATTTGGGGCCAAGTTTCTTGAAATCAGCCTTAACCCTCTTCACAAGACCACTCTCCTCATTATCGACTATCTTAAGGTCTTTAATATTGACCTCAGATTTAATCAAATCTTCAAGAGCCTCGACAGCATGACGCTGATTAGCGTCAACCACAGGAATAAGCAGAGTCTGAAGAGGCTGACGCACTTTGAGATTTACTTTTCTGCGCAATGCGAGAACATTTGATGTAATCTCCTGTGCAAGACGCATTCTGTCTTCAAGATCTTTATCAATCAAAGCGGGATCACTTTCAGGGAACAATGCGGTATGAACCGATGCATAACCCTCCCCTTCAAGAGACGGCTCAACCAAGTCTGCATAAAGACGGTCGGAATAGAACGGAGCAAACGGAGCCATAAGCAATGCCACTGTCTTAAGAGAAGTATAGAGGGTCTGATAAGCAGAAAGCTTATCGTCGTCCATTTCTCCTGCCCAGAAACGTTTGCGGTTCAAACGGACATACCAGTTGCTGAGATTGTCGTTTACAAACTCCTCTATTGCACGTGCAGCTTTTGTAGGCTCATAATCATCGAGCGCATCTGTCACATCAGTGATGAGAGTATTAAGAAGAGACAATACCCAACGATCGATTTCAGGACGTTTTTCGAGAGAGACAGGAGACTCAGCACCGGTAAAACCATCTACATTAGCATAAAGAGCAAAGAACTTATACGTGTTGTAGAGAGTTGCGAAAAGCTTACGGCTCACCTCAGCCACACCGGTCTCATCATATTTCAGATTGTCCCAGGGTGATGAGTTGGAGATCATATACCATCTTACGGGGTCACTGCCAAAACGCTCAATATTATTAAACGGATCGATAGCATTGCCGAGGCGTTTAGACATCTTGTTGCCATTCTTGTCGAGAACAAGTCCGTTAGAAATGACAGCCTTGAAAGAGATTGTGTCAAACACCATGCCTGCAATTGCATGCAGAGTAAAGAACCATCCGCGTGTCTGGTCAACGCCCTCCGCAATGAAATCTGCAGGATAAACCTCCCCGTTGTCAAGTATTTCCTTGTTCTCAAAAGGATAATGGATCTGAGCATAGGGCATGGAACCGGAGTCAAACCAAACGTCGATGAGATCAAGTTCCCTTTTCATGGGTTTGCCTGAAGGAGAAACCAAGATTATTTCATCCACATAGGGACGATGGAGATCGATCTTGTCGTAATTCTCTTTTGAATAATCGCCGGGTACAAATCCTTTCTCTTTGAGAGGGTTCTTGTCCATAACACCTGCTTCAACAGCTTTTTCAATCTCTTTATAGAGCTCTTCATAGCTGCCGATACAGATTTCTTCCCTGCCGTCGTCACTGCGCCATATAGGAAGAGGAGTACCCCAATAACGGCTTCTTGACAAGTTCCAGTCCTGAAGATTCTCAAGCCACTTTCCAAAACGTCCACTGCCGGTAGAAGCCGGTTTCCATTTGATGTTCTCATTGAGTTCCATCAGGCGCTCGCGTGCAGCGGTGGTACGGATAAACCAACTGTCAAGAGGATAATACAGCACAGGTTTGTCAGTTCTCCAGCAGTGAGGATAATTATGAACATGTTTCTCGATGCGGAACGCCTCTCCGGCTTTCTTCATTTCCAAAGAAAGCACAATGTTGAGATCTTCCGATTTGGATGCAGACTCCTCGTCATATTTCCCACCCGGATTGAATTTTGGATCGTATGCGTTTTTCACATAGTCACCCGCATGACGTGAATACTCTTCCACATTGACGCATCTTTCTACAAATATGGGGGCAAGTTCATCGAGAGTATAATACTTACCGGTAAAATCAACCATTGGACGGGTCTCACCTTTAGTATTTATCATGAACAACGGAGGAATACCGGCAGCCTTGGCAACTTTTGCGTCGTCAGCACCAAATGTGGGTGCGATATGCACAATTCCTGTACCATCTTCAGTAGTGACATAATCACCGGGAATCACACGGAAAGCCTCGTCAGCAATCTCTACAAAACGGTCGGTGCCATATTCAAATATATTATCCGGATGAGCCTCCGCGAAATTCTTCACATAATCCGCGCTGAGGTCATCAAGTTTCTCAACCGGTTTCACCCAAGGCATGAGTTGGGTGTAGCGCATTCCGACAAGTTCAGAACCTTTCCATTTACCGACAATTCTATAAGGGAGAATCTTATCCCCCGGCTTATAAGCCTCCAAATCAGCCTTGGCGCCATCAGCCTTGAAATAAGCATTAACCAATACCTCGGCAAGAACGACAGTGATCTTCTCAGCAGTATATGGATTGTAAGTACGGACAGCTACATAATCAAATGACGGACCAACGCAAAGAGCGGTATTTGAGGGAAGGGTCCAAGGAGTTGTGGTCCATGCCATGAAATACGGTGTGCCCCACCCTTCCATTTCCGGCTTGGGATCTGTCATTTTGAATAGAGCCGTTGCCGTAGTGTCTTTCACATCGCGGTAACAGCCGGGCTGATTTAGCTCGTGAGAGCTTAGACCAGTGCCGGCAGCCGGTGAATACGGCTGAATAGTATATCCTTTGAATAGATATCCTTTGTCGTAAAGCTGACGGAGAAGCCACCAGACACTCTCAATATATTTGTTGTCGTAGGTGATATAAGGATTTTCAAGATCGACCCAATAACCCATTTTGTGAGTAAGATCAGTCCATTCCTTGGTGTATTTCATCACCTCGCGACGACATGCGGCATTATATTCGTCGACGGAAATCTTCTTTCCAATATCTTCCTTAGTGATTCCAAGACTTTTTTCCACACCAAGTTCAACGGGCAGTCCGTGAGTGTCCCATCCCGCCTTACGTTTAACGTGGAATCCTTTCATGGTTTTATAGCGGCATACGATATCCTTTATAGTACGTGCCATCACGTGGTGAATACCGGGCATACCGTTTGCCGATGGAGGACCTTCGTAAAACACAAAAGTAGGACATCCTTCACGCACTTTCATAGAGGTTTCGAATAAGGAATGGTCGTCCCATATCTGCAACATCTCCTTATTGATTTCGGAGAGATTCAGCTGCTTGCTGTATTCTTTGAAATTTTTGCTCATTCTTTGAACGTATGTATTATTGAAGTCGGTTGGACTTCATTGGAAAGAATATTTCTGTTTATAATGTCTGTTGTCTTAAATCATTTTGTTCACACGATGGTCAACGCTTTCCCATTTTGCCCGATTTCGCACCTTTGACACCGCCTTTAACGCCTCCGCCCATTGCAAAGATATTGGCATCATAAGTAAACGTCTTGCGATCCATATCCCGTTTGCGTCTGAGGGCGAGTTCAACCAGTTTATCCATCAATTGAGTAAAGGAGATACCGGTCTCTTCCCAAAGATAAAATGAAAGACTTCCCGGGATAGTGTTGATCTCGTTTACGTAAATCTTGTTGTCATCACGGTCAACCATAACATCCACACGACTCACACCATGGCATGACAAGACTCTGAAAGTATCGCCCGCCATTTTACGAATCGCCTCACTCATCTCGACAGGGATGTCGGCAGGAATTCTTTTTTCACTTGCCTGCATACCTGCTTTTGAGCCACCTCCATATTTCTCCTCGTATGAAAGGAAATCTCCTTTAGAAATTGGCTCTTCACATACACTGCTCTGATAATCGTCGCAATCGCCAAGCACCGAGCAATTGATCTCCATCATATTTTCGATCATGTGCTCCACTATAAGGCGGCGCGAGAATTTTTCTGCATTGTCAATTTTCTCAATAAGGCTTCTGCGATCGGAAGCCTTACCGATACCGACGCTCGAGCCAAGGTTGGCAGGCTTTACTATTACCGGGTATCCAAGTTTTGACTCAATTTTATCGATAATGGAATCACGTTTTGAAGCCCATTCCTTATCCGTGAACCAGACATAATCCACAACCGGAATATCTTCTGCACGAAGAATCATCTTCATCGTGATCTTATCCATGCCGTTAGCACTTGAAAGTGTGTCACATCCGGCAAATGGTATTCCGATAGTTTCGAGGAGTCCCTCAAACATCCCATCTTCCCCGTGTGAACCATGAAGAACCGGAATTGCAACATGAATCTCATCTACGACAGGATTCTTTTTAGAAAACAATCCACCACCGGGATTAGCACGATACAGATTGAAATCACCATATTCAGGACGCATATAGACCTCTTCCGAATTATCGGTGAGATGCTTCATGTCTTTATAATTGCGTATATCCAAAGTCATCGGTCCGGTATACCAGCGACCTTGTTTTGATATATAAATCGGAATGATATTATATTTATTCTGATCGAATGCATTTATAGCCTGCAAGGCTGAAATCACCGAGATTTCATGTTCCACCGACCTTCCGCCGAAGAACACAGCTACATTAGTCTTCATAAGTTCTGAAAAACCTGTTTTATTTGCCCCTTTTCAAAAAAGTCAACAAGCAGCGTGCCAATTTCGCATTTGAAAAAGCAATCTTGAATTTGAAAAAGGTAACAATCCTGATTCAGAATGCAAAATTAGCACAAACAAGAGAAAAAAGCAAATATTTTTATTTCCCTTGAGTAGGAAGATTTAGACTCCTTCCCCCAAATATGTTAATGCAGGGGTCGTGTAGGAAGTAAAGAAAAATCAGTAGACTTGTGGAGTTATTGATATGTCAAAAATCAAAAAAGTAGAACAGGGAATGTAAAATGGCATTTGATAATCAAAATATTACAAAGTGTTCTAAAATGAAAATATAAAGTGTTCTAAAAATTTCGGAAGTGTTCTATTTTTAAACAGTTGGTAATGAGTGATTTGTAATTAGTAATTGATAAAAGAATAGGGAATGAAGAGATAAAAGTGAAACGGTTAAGATTGGCAATTGTATGGTACTTAGCTATTTGCATGCAAGTGTTCTACTTTTTATAAAAGTGTTCTATTTTTTCTGAAAGTGTTCTACCCTTATACAATTAGCAGTGAGTAATTAGTAATTAGCAATTTGACTGGATTGGGGAGCGCGTTTTCTTGATTTTGGTTGTCTCAGATTAAAGTCTAACCCTTCAAAAAGTTGACCCGGCTGTTGTAATCGCTAAGGAAAGTTGACAGTTGTTTATTGCTGAATTATAGAATGGAATTTAATCGGTGAATATAAACAAATGAACAAATGTTTGGCAAATGAACAAATTCAGACATGTTTTTTGGTAGAGGTTCGGTGTGTGGTCTGGATATATGTGATTTGACTATCAAGAAGGAATAATTTTGAATATATGTTTTATAACATATAAAAATATTTGCAAGTCGGTGGTAAGTGTGCTAATTTTAGGGCGAATTAAATAATCCTGTTCTTCGCTAACTTTATAACGTCATGAAACCTCCCTTCTCCACCCCCCTGGCATTGATTCCTGCCATTTTGGCAGTTTCCCCGACCGTGTCAGTCGTGTCAGCCGGAAGCGTCACATCCGGGCCACCGTCCAGGTCAGCCCGGACAGCCGGTACGGACACGCGTACCCTCCCGATGACGGCACGCCCCATCGGGGACATCGGCGGCGCGTCCGGCATGCTCTGGGACCTCTCCGACAATTGGGAAGAGGTCCCGTACACCGCCTCCTATATATTGTATGGCGACACCATTCTCTCCGCTATATCCTCCCTCCGGGAGCCGAGGCGGGTGGACTGAGGACATCCACAACGATGAAGGACCTTGTCTACTGGTACGACTACGACACGAGGGGGAGACTCGTGACAAAGAAACTCCCCGGAGCGAAAGAGAGCAGATACCTCTATGACAACGCCGACCGTCTCACGGCGGAGAAAAGCCACGACCTTGCCGACGGGACATGGCGCCTTTACGCCTACGACGGGTGCGGCAGGAGGGTTCTCCAGATGGACTGCGCCCTAACGGACACCGAGGCATCCGCCTACGCGGGCACATGCCGCACCGCGACCTCCTCGACAT
>CAJTZQ010000097.1 GCA_910583795.1 uncultured Muribaculaceae bacterium | reverse complement strand
TGATAGCATTCATAAACAAATTCATTAATTTTTGTTTATTTCACCAGTAATGATTGATAATTGATAATTGATAATTGATAATTAATTTTCAATAAGTTTTTTCTCGATTTCCTCAAGGCTTTCCCCTTTGGTTTCCGGAAGCCGGCGAAGGAAAAAGAGGTATCCGAAGATACAGATAGCTGCGTATATCCAGAATGTGCCGTAGCTGCCGAGCCATGAGTTGAGGATGGGGAATGTGTAGGTCAAGAGGAAGCATGCCGCCCACAGTGCAAATGTGCATGTAGCCATAGCCACTGCGCGGATTCTGTCAGGGAATATTTCGGAAAGCAGAACCCATGTCACGGGTCCGAGAGTCATGGCGTAGCATGCGATTGCGATCACTACGAGAATAACCATTCCTATTCCTGTGAATCCGAAGAAATAGCCTGCGCCGAGTAAGAGATATGTGATTTCGAGTCCACCTGCACCGATTAGCATGAGTGTTCGTCTGCCGAGACGTTCCACTGTGAAGATCGCCACGAATGTGAAAACCAGATTGGTGATTCCGGTGAGTACGATATTGAAGAGGGTTTCGCTCACATCATATCCGGCGCCTTCGAATATCTCCTGGGCATAGTTGAAAATTACGTTTGTTCCGCACCATTGTTGGAAAACAGCAACTATAAGACCGAGAATGAGTACTCGTCGATATGGTTTTGAAAAGAGAGTGGCGAGATTTCCCTGCTTTTTATTCCTGTCGCTTTTCTGTTGTGCCTCCATTTCTTTGTGGGCATACCCTTTTCCTCCGATTTTAGACAGTACCTCCAATGCTTTGCCGGTTCTGTCTTTCAGGATAAGCCAGCGTGGACTTTCAGGTATGAAGAAACTCATGATGAAGAACAGGGCGGCTGGAAACGCTTCAGCCCAGAACATCCAGCGCCATCCCCATTGGCAATTCCATGATGCAAGAGCCGGTTGGGTGGTATTGGAGTCAAGAGGTTCGGCAATAAGATAATTCACTATCTGTGCCGCCAGGATTCCGATCACAATTGTGAGTTGATTTATTGATACAAGTTTCCCCCTGATATGAGCCGGAGAAATTTCTGCAATATACATGGGAGACACCATTGAGGCGACACCAATCGCTACTCCACCGATGAGGCGATAGAACAGGAACAGGTCATAATCGGATACTTCCCCTGTGCCGTAAGCGGAGATAAGGAAAATTACGGAAGATATCATCAGAAGCCATTTCCTGCCGATCAGATCCGCAAGCTTTCCGGCTGTTGTGGCACCGACAAGACATCCGGCAATCGCGATGCTCATAGCCCATCCCTGTTGCACGGGATTGTCGGTGATGCCGAAGAAAACTTCATAGAATGGTTTTGCTCCGCCGATCACTACCCAGTCGTAGCCGAAAAGAAGCCCTCCCAGTGCGGATACGAAGCAGATGAAATAGATAAATTTCTTATTGAAATCAGTCATTGTCATGATTCTGTTTTAAGGTTGTTAATTCAAATTTTTAAAGCAAATCAAAGGATTATTAAAGGCTTAAATATAACTATTCTGAATAGAGGATTAACCTTTTAACCCTTTAACCTCATAACCCTCAACTTTCGCTTGTGGAAGTTGAATTTTTGATGATGCAAAATTAGTAAGCAGTGGATGGTAAAAAAATAGAAAAACAGAAATGATTGATGGATTATTTTACGATTTTTATTAACTTAGCGGTATGAAGAAGATAAAAAGTGGATTTAAAGGAGAGAGGGCACATGTGCTACCGGAAACGAGCATACGGTTTCTGGCTTCAAATCCCTTGTCTTCCGGTCTGTATATTACTGATATAGGCTATTACCCTCATGCGTGCAACCATTATCGGGAGAGGGAATTGCCTATAGGTGAATATGTGTTTATTTATTGCATAGAGGGTGAGGGATGGTTTGAGTGTCAGGGAAAGAGGCATAAGATATCAGGGAATCAATACTTTGTTCTTCCCCCGGAAACGGCACACAGGTATGGTGCAGATCCCGACAATCCATGGACAATATATTGGATACATTTCAACGGGACTCTTGCAAAAGCGTTCTTTCCGGAAGTGCCGTGTGTCGGGGATCTTAAGCCCGGTGTGAAATCAAGAATAGCCGACAGGCTGGATATCTTTGAGGAGATTATGATGGTGTTGGGACAGGGTTATATCGGGGAGAATCTTCTTTATGTGAGTTCGGTGTTCCATCATTTTTTAGGTACGTTGCGTTTCCTTCACCAATATCGTATGGATTCCGGCTCAGACAGTGAGCCGATCGAGATGGTGAATGCCTCTATCCATTATATGGAAGAAAATATTTGCCGCAGATTGAAGCTGGATGAGATTGCATCGTATATAGGATATTCACCATCGAGATATTCAGAGGTTTTCAGGAAAAGTATGGGATGTCCGCCGATGGAATATTTCAACCGGATTAAGATAAAATATGCGTGTCGCCTGCTTGAGAAATCTAAGTTTTCAGTTCAACAGATTTCCAACCGTATCGGGATAGAAGACCCATACTACTTCTCACGCCTCTTCAAGAAGGAGACTGGGGTATCTCCCACCGCCTATCGCAACGGGCTATACTCCAAGCACGAGGTTTAATCTTTTTCTGAATCATCAATTACGATAAAGCAGATGTCGCCAAAATGTTGTTTGCCGACCTCTTCACCTTTGAGAATTGCAGGCATTGCAACCATTCCCTTTGATTCAAGCGTATCAATCAGGTCCCACATCACTTCATGGTAAAATATAATTTGACCAACTCTTTCCGATGAAATATTATGTACCTTATTCCATGTGGAGCAGTATTTTTTAACGGCATCGCTTAACTGGATTGTAATGCTCCTGCATAAATTATCTATATTATCATTGTTATTTTTGTGCAATATTGGGATTAGAATATTTCCCTTCTCGTCGGTTAATCCCCATCCTGTTATTGCGTCTATCACCTCTTGATTCTCAATCCGGTTGCCTTTGGTCTTCATCACTTCGCGAGCGAACGAAAGAAGTTTGCCTGAACTTAGCCAATATCCGAGATTGTCTGTCCAATTCTGGTGTACCGGACCATAACCATTTGTACCAACCTTATCATGTGAACGACTTTCGAACATTGCCCAGTATACGCCGGACCAGGTGCCATGATCCTCACAATTCAAAGGAGAACCTAATTGCTCTTCATCCCAGATATATAAGTCAAGAAGATAAGAAAATATAAGGCTGTAAGTTTGCTTGGCATATCCGGCTTTGGCAAAATCAGAAATAAGTTGCCTCATCTCTGGCTCTATCACTGGAAATATGCTGTCGACAAATTCTTTAGACTGTTGGCGAATATTCTCGGTTTCAGATTTGTCAAAAATCTTCATCGAAGTCGTGTACACCCCTTTGTCTGAAGAAAGCAAATCTCCGACTTCAAGAAGTCTTATTTGACTCTTGTTGTAAGGAATTCCAAGAGAATCTAATTTGGTGACAGTGCCGGGCTGAATAAACGCACAAAGAATATCCCAATTATTATCAGTGATATATTGTGAGGGGTGAAAACTTGAATAGGAGCAGAATGATGTTGTGTCAAATGATTTATACGGTCGACCCATAATTGCATTCGGTTCTTGTGTTGATATGCTATCTGGGGTGGTCTGTGCTATTGCTGCTATCGTAACGGAGACACAAAAAATTAATGTTACTATCCGATTTAACATATTAGATCCTGTTTGGTTACATTGAAATGTGATGACCCTTAGTTCCGCTCTTTACAGAGCTTTACGATTCCGTAAATTTAGTAAAAAATAGGATGCAATCCAAGTTTCAATCACATTTTATGGATATAAATTGTGATTAGACACACATTTTAAGGACATAAATTGTGGAAATATACACATTTTAGGGGACATATATTATGGACACGCACATTTTACGGACATAGCAATAACATATATACTCATGACCAAACAGACATCTTTCAGACTAATGTATGAGTTTACATTAGTCTTGGCAGTCAATAACTTTATGTGGACGCAGTCTTTCTCGCCATTTCCAGTTAAATTGCGATGGAGGTATCTGTGTCGATCCCGTGGTCGTAGCAAGGCGTTTATGGAGATATACTCATGGATATCCCCTTTGAAAGAACAAAATTGTTATTAAAAGTTGCCAATATTGGAAACTTTTAATAATTTTACACATATATATATTATCCAATTCAGTATGGCTAATAGATTTGATGAAATAGGCGCTTTGTTTCTTCAACGAAGAAAAGAACTCGGTCTCACACAGGAACAACTGGGGAAAAAAATCGGTGTAACAAAATCTGAAATTTCCAAAATTGAAAATGGTAGAGGAATTACCTTTTCGACAATCAATAAGTTGTCAGAGGCTCTTGGTGTGGAGGCGACAGTTAAACTAAAATCGGCAACTGTAACTTCCAAAGACATGATACACTATATCGTAATGAGCATGGGGCTATTTGCACGCAAGCATAAACTTTCAAAAAAAGAAGCCTGCAACTATTTGTCTCGATTCAAAGGTCTTGAATTTTCTATTAACAATTATGAGGTAGAACATCAATTGTCGTTGCAAGATTGTGTCGACGATATGACTGCCATTTGTAGAATGAATGGAGGAGCGATCTAATGAAACTATATCATGGTTCCAATCAGCCAATTTTGAATGTTGATTTATCTAAAGGTCAGAAGTATAAGGATTTCGGACAAGGATTTTACACCACCCATTTGCGAGATCAAGCAATATATTGGTCAAAAAGAATAGCAGACCGTTTCGGGGGAGTCCCTACTGTTATTGAGTTTGAGTTCGATATAGAGGCTGCCTTAACTGATGGACTTAATATAAAGATATTCGAACAGCCTGATAAAGAATGGGCATTGTTCATAATGGCAAATCGAAAACAGAGCGAAGTTGATTTTCAGCACGACTATGATATAGTCATTGGCCCTGTCGCCGATGATAAAATGGCACGTCTTTTTGGACTTTATGACATGGAAATCATTGATCTTGACGCTGTGGTAGCCGGATTAATTTATAAGGATCTAAATTCCCAGTATTTCTTTGCGACATCGCGTTCGCTGAATTATATAAAACGGATATGAAATTAGTAGAAAACAACTTTGAGTTTTTGGTAGAATACATAACTGCTAAGGTAGTGGAGTGGATTATTCGTGACGAGATGACAAGTCTTGAAAATGCACTATTATTGTTTCATAATTCAGAGACTTTTGAGAAACTGTGTGAGCAAAAAACAGATATGTATATTGAAAGTCCCGCTTACGTTTATGAAATCTTTAAGGAGGAATTGCGCAGAGGCACATTGAGAGGAATATCAGAATAGATTTTATAGCGAGCGGAATAGTAAAAAAGGAGGAGTCGGGGTGGGTTTGATCATCAGCTATTGATTGAAAATCTGACGAAATATTGAAAAAGTAAAAATTTTAAACAACTTCATTTGGAGAGTATGTGTCTAATCGTTACTTTTGCTAAAATTATGTTACTCTGTTTGATTTCCCAAGATATTTGATTCTGCAAGATATTTAATTCTTCAAGATGTTTGATCCTGCAAGATATGAGATATCGGAGCCAAATTTTGAGTAATGCCTCTAAACACTATATCATGAAGATTCAAAGAATACTTGTTGCGTTTTTTGCAACTTTGACCGGCGCGGTCTCTTCTGTTTCTTTCGGAGCCGGGGAACATGCTGCGCTGAAAGGATATTTCTACGGAAATATGGAAGGTCCCGGTGGCTGGGAATGGCAATGCCCGGATTCGTTGGCTTATAATAAGGAACAGCCGAGAGCCACCTTTGCAATGTTCCCCGACATCGAGAGCGCACGAAAAGTGCTTCCCGAAAACAGTCCCTATTGGATGAGTCTTGACGGGGACTGGAAATTCAAGTGGGTTAAGGAACCGTCCCTAAGATCGAAAGATTTTTACAAACCGGACTTTGACACCTCCGGCTGGGACGATATAAAAGTGCCCTCCAACTGGAATATCGTAGGTTTGCAGAAAGACGGGTCATTGAAATACGGGAAACCGATTTACGTAAACCAGAAGGTTATTTTTCAGCATAAGGTTGAACCTGACGACTGGCGCGGAGGCGTGATGCGTACACCCGCTGAAACATGGACCACATACGAGGACAGAAATGAGGTCGGTTCTTACGTAAGGAAATTTACAGTTCCTGAATCATGGAAGGGGAGAGAGGTATATATTAACTTCGATGGAGTGGATTCCTTCTTTTATCTTTGGATAAACGGAAAGTATGTGGGCTTCAGTAAAAATTCAAGAAACGCCGCACGGTTTAATATCACCCCTTATCTTGTCAAGGGTGATAACAAAGTGGCGGTAGAGGTGTATAGAAACAGCGACGGCTCGTTTCTTGAGTCCCAGGATATGTTCAGGCTTCCCGGGATATTCCGGTCAGTGTCGCTATATTCCACATCTCCCGTGCAAATAAGAGATCTTGTAGTGATTCCCGAATTGTCCGGCAATTATAAGGATGGCGAATTGAAAATAACAACGTCGATACGCAATCTTTCCGGGAAAACTGTAAAAGGGTATAACATGACCTACACTATTTATGCCCATCCCCTTTATAGCGACGGGAATAATCCGGTGAAGGGTGGAAAGGTAATTTCTTCCGACATAAATATTCCGGAAGGAACGGAAGAATCTGTAACCACCGTTTTGAAACTGGAGCATCCAAATCTTTGGAGTGCGGAAGAACCGTGGCGTTATACTTTGGTAGGTCAGCTGAAAGACAAAAAAGGGAATGTGGTCGAGACAGTATCTACATATACAGGTTTCCGAAAGGTTGAAATCAAAGACACGAAGGGTGAAGAAGATGAATTCGGATTGCCCGGAAGATATTTCTATGTCAACGGCAAGCCCGTCAAACTGAAAGGGGTGAACCGACACGAGACTAATCCGGAGCGAGGTCATGCAGTGACGCGCCAGGATATGGAGCGCGACATAATGATGATGAAACGCGCCAACATCAACCATGTCCGCAACAGCCACTACCCAGACGATCCATATTGGTATTATCTATGTGACAAATATGGCATCTACCTTATGGATGAGGCTAACCTTGAGAGCCATGAATATTATTATGGCAAAGCTTCCTTGTCGCATGTGCCGGAATTCAAGGATGCTCATGTGGCAAGAAATATGGAAATGGTTCATTCCACGGTAAATTCACCTTCGATTCTGATATGGTCGCTTGGCAATGAGGCAGGTCCCGGCGACAATTTCATTGCCGCATACGATGCTATAAGGGATTTCGATTTTTCACGTCCCATACAGTATGAGCGAAACAACGATATCGTGGATATGGGTTCATGCCAGTATCCTTCGATTGAATGGGTCAGACATGCCGTTAAGGGAGATGACAATGATATCAAATATCCTTTCCATATAAACGAATACGCACATTCCATGGGTAACGCGGTCGGTAATCTCGTGGACTATTGGGACGCGATGGAGAGTACCAACCATTTCATGGGAGGCGCTATATGGGATTGGATTGACCAGTCGCTTTATAATTATGATTCCAAGACGGGAGAACGCTACCTTGCATTCGGGGGAGATTTCGGAGACTTCCCGACAGACGGTCAGTTCGTTATGAACGGTGTGATGTTTGGAGACATGACTCCGAAGCCCCAGTATTATGAGGTGAAAAAGGTATACCAGAATGTAAGAGTTAATCCCGTGGATATGAGCAAAGGGGAAATAGCCATTTTTAACAAGAACTATTTCATTCCGCTCCAAGGTTACGATCTGACATGGCGATTGCTTAAAGATGGAGTGGAGGTGGAATCCGGAACCCTCGCGATGGAAGAGGTGGCACCAAGGACAGAAGCAAAAGTTTCTCTCCCGATAGATTCTTCAAAGATAGAGGATGGAAGCGAGTATTTCGTGAATGTTGAATTCTCATTGTCGGAAGATAAGCCGTGGGCTGATAAAGGGTATGTTCAGATGGCAGAGCAATTACCTGTAAAGTTGTTGCCGCTTCAAGATAATTTGGAAGTCGCCTTGCCTGACAAGATGAAAGATACCGATCAGGAGATGGAGGTGATAGCCGGAGATAATTATACGATAGTGTTCAACCTGACCAGGGGAACCTTGGAACGCCTGATATACGATGGAAAGGATATGATAGTTCCCGGGAAAGGACCTGAACCATATGCCTTCCGTGCCTATCTCAACAATGACCCGTGGGTGTCTGATGAATGGTTTGAGAACGGATTGTATAATCTCAAGCACAAAGTTGTGTCAAGAAAAATCGGTAAAGATAAAAACGGCAACAAGGTATTATCTTTTGTGATTGAATCGCAGGCACCATGCGGAGGCAAAATGGTTGGCGGCAACGGGAATGCACGCGGAACATATACTATTGATGAAAGTGAGTCGAAACCTTTTACTTCCGATGACTTCAAGCTGACCATCATGCAGACATGGACAGTGTTGCCTGATGGCAAGATTGAATTGGATACCGAATTTGATTCCAACAAACCGGAGCTGGTTCTCCCGCGCTTAGGGTATGTGATGGAAGTGCCGGCGGAACTTGACGATTTCACCTATTATGGAAGAGGCCCGGTTGAAAATTACAACGATAGAAAAACCGGACAATTCGTAGGTAAGTATACTTCAAAGGTTAAGGATATGGTAACACCCTACACCCGCCCGCAAAGCAACGGCAACCGGCAAGAGGTGAGATGGGCTTCGCTGACTTCCGAAGGTGCTGGCGTCAGGTTCGATGCGCCGGAGCTTATGTCGGTCACTGCTATCCCTTATACGGAAATGGAACTGTTCAATACCGACCATCATTATAAGTTGCCTGATAGCAACCATACGGTTTTACATCTTGATTACGGTGTTACCGGTCTTGGCGGGGCAAGCTGCGGACAAGGAGGTCCTCTTGAACCTGACCGTATAAAAGCCGATCATAACCATTTCAAAGTTGTTATTTCTCCGACGAAGTCCATTCGATAAAATTGACATTCAGATAGAAAATAATAATCCGGACGAAAAAGACATCGTCCGGATTATTATTTGTTTGTCGGTATTGGAGGAAGTAACAAGGATGATTATTCCTCCTCTTCCTTCATGTTGTGGAATACGTTCTGAACGTCTTCGTCGTCTTCAAATTTCTCGAGAAGTTTTTCGATAGCCTCGCGCTGTTCGGGAGTCACTTCCTTATAATCGGTAGGGATACGCTCAAATTCTGCGGAAACGATTTCCATACCCTTCTCCTCAAGATATTTCTGGAGGTTTGCAAACTGGTCGAAAGCACCATAGATGAGCCATTCCTCTTCCTCTGCCTCGAGCTCAGCCTCAAAGTCCATGAGTTCAAGTTCGAAATCTTCAAGAGAAGTGTCGGCATTCGGTTTCACATGGAAAACGCTCTTATGGTCGAAAAGGAATGAAAGAGAACCCTGGGTGCCGAGAGAACCGCCGTGTTTGTTGAAGTAAGAACGCACGTTTGCCACTGTGCGCTGGTTGTTGTCTGTTGCCGTTTCCACCACGATAGCGATTCCGTGAGGTCCGTATCCTTCGTAAACAATCTCTTTGTAGTCGCCTGCATCCTTGTCGGTGGCTTTCTTGATTGCTCTTTCAACGGTGTCTTTAGGCATGTTGGCAGCCTTTGCGTTCTGCATGAGGACGCGGAGACGGGGGTTCATGTCGGGATCGGGACCGCCAGCCTTGGCTGCGATTGTGATTTCCTTGCCGATACGGGTGAACGTGCGGCTCATGTTGCCCCAGCGTTTCAATTTTCTTGCTTTGCGATATTCAAATGCTCTTCCCATGATTTAAGAGTTGTGGGTTTTGAGTTTGTGTTTTGAAGTGTGAGAGATTATCGTAGTTCGGCGCCGGATTGAGTAAGCGCCTTGATGATTTTTTGCATTACTGCTTCGATCTGCTTGTCGTTGAGAGTCTTTTCGTCATCCTGAAGGGTGATTGATATGGCATAGCTCTTCTTTCCGGCGGGAAGATTTTTCCCTTCGTAGACGTCGAAGAGGGTGATGCTGCGTAGCAGTTTGCGTTCCGCCTTGCGTACTGTTTCCTCGATTTGTGCGAATGTCACATCCTTATCGATTAGAAGGGCGAGATCTCGACGCACAGGCTGCGTCTTAGGTAGCGGAGCGTATGTCACCTGATGCTTTGCAACGAGCTTGAAGAGGGAGTTCCAGTCGATTGCGGCATAAACAACGCCTTTCTCGATATCGAATTTCTTCAATATGTTTGAGCGGATAATTCCGAGCTCGCCGATGCGTTTTCCGGAGCGGGTATTGATGTCGAGACGTGCCGAGAAAAATTCGTCAGATGTCTGGGCACATACCACAGCACTTTCCGGCAAACCGAGCACACTGAATATATTGAAGACAATCCCTTTCAGATCGAATACAGAAGCCTCGGCTGCTTTCTGGTTCCAGGAAGGGAGATAAAAATCTCCTGTGAGCCAAAGGGCGAGTTCCATACTTTCATGGAACGGCGCGAGCGGTTTTTCTTCCGAACTTTCTTTGTCAGCATCCTTATGATAAACGTTGCCGAATTCGTAGAAACGAAGGTTTTCAGCCTTGCGGTTGATG
>CAJTZQ010000096.1 GCA_910583795.1 uncultured Muribaculaceae bacterium | reverse complement strand
CAACAAATGTTAAAATATGTTTTGCTATGTTAATCACTAAACTTTTACCCCCTTTTTCCCGTTATCACTTATGCCTTCTGTCAAGAATTCATGCTGAAAAACCTACATTTTTCATGTTTTTACGATAAAGATTCAGGGCATGAATCCACAAAAAACGGATTCATGCCCTGAATAAATTATAATTGCAAGAAGAATTTCGCCTAAAACTGGAAATAAATAAAAGGAGCAACCTCTTCCGACATAAATTCAATCACCAATTGTACAGAAATTAAAAACACTATTAATTTTAATCCCCAATTCATTTTTACAAACAGCACCTGCACTCCATCCGCCCATTTTTGGGGAACAAAATGAAAAATTATAAGGGCTGCCATCATTATACACCATGCAGGACGTGCCATGCAGAATTGAGGAAGTTGATTCCAATTAAAGTCAATAAAAATATTTTTAATTATTAACAAGGAATCAGAAAAACTGGCTGCACGGAAAAATACCCATAATAGAGAAACATATATAAATGTAATCGCCCAAAATATAAATTTCGTCAGAAAATTATCCGGAATCCTGCTTAACCAAGGTTTGGAAGCCTTATGAATAATCAAACCCACGCCATGCATAGCCCCCCAAAATACAAATTTCCATGCCGCTCCATGCCACAAACCGCCTATTAGCATAGTAAGGAAATTATTCAGGTATGTTCTTACCACACCTTTACGATTACCACCTAAAGGAATATATACATAATCTCTCAGCCATGATGACAAAGAAATATGCCATCGTCTCCAAAACTCCGTGAGGTTACAACTCTGATAGGGTGAATCAAAATTAATTCCCAATTTGAATCCCATCATCAGTGCCAATCCTATAGCCATATCAGAATAACCGGAGAAATCGCAATAAATCTGCATGGTATATCCTAAGACACCCATCAGAGCCTGCACACCTGTGTAGATAGTCGGCTCATCAAATATAAGATCATTATATTGTGATATATAATCAGCAATCAAGGCTTTCTTTATAACTCCCACTATAATAAGCCAAAGTCCTCCCCAGATCTCCTCTGTCGATGCTCTTCTGTTCTTCTCAAGTTGGGGAAGAAAGTAATCCGCACGCACTATAGGTCCGGCTACAAGCGCCGGGAAAAACGAGAGAAAAAACAAATAGTCAAGCCAGTTGCGGGAAGGAGAAATTCTTTTTTTATAAACGTCGACCACATAACTTATCGACTGAAACGTATAAAAAGAAATGCCTACAGGCAATATTACGTCGAGTGGCTGAAAATTTCCTTCCACCATCTGATTCCAATTCCATAAGAAAAAGTTGGCATATTTAAAATACCCCAGTATAGAAAGAGATATCAATATTGAAAGCCACATTACACATAATCTCGCACTATTATATTTTAGTTTATAGATCAGATGGGAAAGGCTCCAGTCTATTAACGATGTTCCTATAAGCATCAGGAAAAACAATCCGCTCGATTTATAGTAAAAATAGAGCGAAAAACACACAACAAACAACACCATCTTCCACCTACTCCTCTTTAACAAGGCATAGACCGGAAGAAAGAGAATGAAAAGAATCCAAAAAAGACCACTTGAAAACAGCATCGGCGCTTTGGGATCATATTTCATCATGCCCCAGATACTATTGAATGCCGTGGTTAGAGTATCAAGAATCGAAAGCAACATCTGATCAGTGGAGAGCTTTAAGAAAGACTACTTTGTTTGGAACATTTTTAAGACTGTCATCAGGCAAATCCGCAAGTATGGGATGAGCAGACTTGGGCAGCCACCGCATTATACTATCCATCCAAAGAGCTGAAGATGCCCTTGTGGGATGAATGTTATCTTTTTTCCTTTTAAAACTCATGCCTTGAGAACGGAAAAAAGTGCCCGGTGCGCATGTCGCTTCAAGCATATCGTTTATTTTCGTATCTTCATTCCAGTTTGGAGGACCGATCCATACATATGGAATATTCCCTATCATTGCCAATATTTTTTTCACATATGGCATACGCTTTTCCGGGTTCTTGAAATATACTTCATTACTACCCAATGAAATAAATATATAATCCGGTTTGAATTCCTTAAGATAATGAGACAATGTATCAGTCTCCGCCCAAATTTTAGTATTGCTCGAATCCCAGTTGATTGAATGAAGATCGTGTCCATTCTGTTTAGCATATTTTGAAAGTCGATAGGCAAGGTTTAGAGTCATTGAGTCGCCAAACAACAATATTGATTTAGGCATAGAGTCGACTACTACCTCATTAATCTCTATTTCTTCATTATGCAAACTATCTAAGTAAGCAAGATTCTTTTGAATATCATCATATTCCGAATTTTGCTCGGGAAATAAAGTTTCGGCAATTGGAGCTTTTTTTATTGTCCATTCTCCAATTGTTATGTCATCTAAAAAACTCACCAACACAACTACCGCTAAAGCGCAAGTCAGTAGCAGCCACACTCCGGTATAATTTGAATTCATTTCTAATTTACAATAGGCGTCAAAAACAAATATGAACCTTTAACAATGAAGCTGTTTTAACTTTTTTACGGAGAATGAATTTATTATGGATTTTTACCTTAAAAGACCTCTTTTCAACCTTTCGCCATCTCATCCGTCGGTTTTAACCCTTTCATCTGTCGTTTAGTCAGCTAAACTCCCTCTTAGAAACTGTTTAAAATTTATTTTGTCTTGTCATTGAGGTCTTTGCCGGCATCTTTATGATATTTATTCAGTCATTATGTAACCCCATAACTCCATCATAAATACCAGAAATCTGGCTGACATATCCTCACAATCCCTTCGGCAAATAAATTTAAACAGTTTCTTATGGTTTCAAAATAGCCTCGGAAATCTGACGAAATCGTGAAAAAGAAAAAAGTTTAAACAACTTCAATACAAAATTACCTATTTCCATACAAACCGACAAACTTTACATGTTAAAAATTCGAGGCAGACACAAAAGAGAGGGGCGCTTCCACTACGCCCCTCTCACGATTCCACTATAAACTATATCTAACTAAACTTAAACTGCATTCAAACTTTCTCACGAAACCTTGAACACTTATCCATATTGCTTCATTGCTTTTTGTACTTATAAAACGCATAGATATGCTTTAGGTTGACATGATTACACGAGTTTAAACTTATTCAACACCCATTAACACTTAGGGGAGGATTAGCAAAATGCGGGTAACAGCTCCTTAAAATATTTTAGACTTGATGATACTTTCGAGGTATTTTAGCGTTATCTTAACAGAAGATTTATTGTCCGGAATTTTTAAGGATCTTTTCTCATCTATTCCGAGATAATTTACTATAAACTAAATAGAATTTCTATGAAGTCATTAAAAAATTATTAACCGAGATTGATTATTCTAAACGACTTCGATAAAAAATTCTCCAATATCCACCTTACTTATCTGAAATTATATGAAACTTGACGGGCGACGTTTCAGCAACAATGTAGAAGATCGAAGGGGATCTTCAAGAAGAACAAAAACAATAGCCGGATTCGGAGGCATCGGAGGTTTAATCATAGCCGCCCTTGTTGTCTGGATTTCAGGAGGAAATCCGATATCGGTCCTCAACCAAGGTTCTTCTTACGCAACATCTGAGGAAATAAGAGGTGATTATCAACCAACCGCTCAAGAAGAGGAGTATGCAAATTTTGCAAAACAAATTCTTGCCGGCACTGAAGACGTGTGGACAGAAGAATTTGAAAAAATGGGTCTCACTTACCGACCACCTAAAATGGTTTTGTTTACCGGTGCAGTACAATCTGCATGCGGACAAGCCTCTTCTGCGGTAGGTCCATTCTATTGTTCTGGAGATGAAACGCTCTACATAGATTTGTCTTTCTTCGACCAAATGGAGAAACAAATGCACGCAGGCGGTGATTTCGCATTCGCTTACGTCATAGCTCATGAAGTAGGTCATCATGTCCAACATCTTCTCGGCACTCTTTCTGATGCTCATCAGCAAATGGCAAGAATGTCGGAAAGCGAAGCCAATAAAATGAGTGTGCGCACTGAACTGCAAGCAGATTTCTATGCCGGCGTATGGGCATATCACGACAATAAAATGTTTGGATCTCTTGAACCAGGAGATATCGAAGAAGGATTGAATGCGGCTTCAAAAATCGGTGATGATTATCTCCAGAAACAGGCGCAGGGATATGCCGTGCCCGACTCTTTCAACCACGGTACATCTGCACAACGTGTAAGATGGCTTGAAAAAGGAGCTACAACCGGCAATATAAAGTATGGAGACACTTTCACTCCATCATATTCAAATTTATAAGCAGATACGGAAAACAGCTAACTCATTTGAGTTTGACACGCCCTTCTGACTCGGGCTCATTTAAAATTATAATCTGACAACCCTCAACTTACGCTAAAGAAGTTGAGGGTTGCAATTCATCTGAACTGACGAATTTCGGGCATATATGAGAAACCGGACTCCATTAAGCGTGATTTCAATTCGCTTTCATCTATTCCTAAAGACAGACACATGTCGGATAACGAATCATAGTTTCCATCACGCAATTTCATGTTGATCATACTCACAAGGATATTGGGATCTTTTGGCAATTCCATAGTCAATGTTTTTATTATTAAAGTTTTTGATTATCTTTGTAAAAAATTATTACCGAATGTAGTCGTCTCGACTTTCAAGAAATATCCCCAAAAGTATATACGCCTCCATTAACAACGGTAATTTAATCTAAAACGAATCACAATGATAAAACGATACATTTTCCTTTTAAGTTCCATATTTTTATTTGGACTTTCAAGCGTTTTTGCATGCACATCAGCAATAGTGGGTGCAAAGGCAAACCCTTCAGGCAGACCGATGCTTTGGAAAAACCGTGATACAAGCAAGGCTGACAATAAAGTGGAATATGTCGCCGGTAAAGATGGAAACTTATCTTATGTGGCATTATTCAATGCAGAAGACTTAAATCTTGACGAAGCATGGATGGGAATGAACGAAGCCGGATTTGCGGTGATGAATACAGCTTCCTACAATATAAAGGATGATGACGTGGCTCAAGCCAACATGGATAAGGAAGGATACATAATGACAATTGCGCTAAAAAAATGCCGCACGGTTGATGACTTTGCCAACCTTCTTGCATCATTACCACGCCCAATGGGCGTAGAAGCAAACTTCGGTGTGATCGATGCTTACGGAGACGGCGCATATTTTGAGACAAACAACCACTCTTTCAATAGAATTAATCTCGAAGATGCTAAAAATGGAATAATTGTCAGAACCAACTATAGCCACACAGGGAGACCGGAAGAAGGATTCGGGTTTAATCGTGAAGCTGTGGCATGTCATCTTATTGAACCTTATGCAAAGAAAGGTGAGGTGACCCCTGAGCTTTTTACCGAAACACTCAGTCGTTCTTTCTGGCATGATCTGATTCAAAAAGACTACTCACAAGGGCCCGACCGTTGGGTGGTCGATCAGGATTTCATACCCAGATTTACTACAACTGCCACTATCGTAATCGAGGGTTGCAAACCTATAGCAAAAGATCAAAAGATCACTCCAAAGGAAGTGGAGGATCAGTATATAATGTGGACCGGCATAGGATATGCCCCATGCTCTGAAATAGTAGCTGTGAGATGTTCACAAGATGGAGTGGACAGTCGCTTACGTGGCACTCTCCCCAATGGACATTGCGAACTCGGAGACAAGGCGCAGGCTCGGAAATCGGAGGTTTTCCCACTGAAAAAAGGGAACGGAGAAAAGTATATCGACATGAGAAAGCTTTTTAATGACGAAGGCACCGGATATGTTCAGCAACTTGTTCCCCTCAATCTTGCAACATATAAACGAGAGAAAGCAAAAAGAGATTCTAAAGAATAAATTATTATTGACCGATGGCAGAGCATATCAAGACAAATGTTTTACGCATGGGTAAAACCACGTTTTTTAAAGAAATGCTCAAACTTTATGGTGCGCCATGGATATTAGTATTCTTCCTTATGCTTCTTGCAGCTGCCGCATTATCAGTTATCCATGATTTAAGATGGATTATTGTCGCACTTATGATCGTGTGTATCACAGCACCAATGATGCTGGCATTTTTCTATATTTTTCATGGTATGAAACCTGTAACCGTCATTAATTCACTTCCTCATACTCTTAGCTTTGGAGATGACGGCATAACGGCGGTTTTGCTTACTCAACATAAAAACGAGGAAACAAACGAAACTGAATATATTGAATTAAGCAGACAACTCCTTCCTTATTCTGGAATCAAAAGATATAAAAGCGGATTAACTTCCATTATTCTCCCTTTTGAAAACGGGAATAAGGGATTTATCTGGCTTCCGGTTTCCGCTTTTGATGATAAAAACGGTATGCTGGAAGCTATGGATAAAGTTATAGCTGCAATTAGGGATAACAATTAATATATCTGATTATGAGAATACTAAAAGATAGTAACAAAAAATATTGCTTCATAATGGATATGGAGGTAAGGGACTATGAACTCGATTGTGAACAAATAGTCAACAACGCCAACTATCTTCATTATATGGAGCATACCCGTCATAAATTTTGTGCCGACGCCGGACTTTCTTTCATCGAAATGCACAACAACGGCATTGACGCGGTGGTAAGAAAAATTGAAATAGAATATATTTCATCATTAAGAGGTGGCGACAGTTTTCTAAGTTGTCTCAGGCTTGACCGCAAAGGTCCCCGCTTTATATTCCATCAAGATATCATCAAAACTAACGGTGATACCGTTGCACAGGGTGTGGTCACAGTGGTAGTTTTAAAAGACGGCAAACTTTCGAGGGGTGACGAACTTGCCAAAGTCTTTGCCAAATATATCCGTTGACAGATGTGCGACTCATCTCTGAAATATAAAATTGCTTTCTCCTTTTTAAAGAAGATAAACGCTGATATGCTGAGAAAAATCCATGACAATGGATTATCTCCGGAAGAATTTTTCAATTTGGATTCTTCTGAATTATCACGTGCGCTAAACATGCCACATGGGTGCAGATTCGAAAAAGAAACCAGAGATGAAGCAGTAAAGAGAGCATGCGAGGAGATCCAGCTAATGAATAGGCATAATATCAGGGCGTATTTTCTCCTTGATCCTGATTATCCTGTAAGGCTATCTCAAATTCCCGATGCCCCTGTAATTATATACCAACTGGGAAAAACCGACCTTGATGCCAGACATATCATAAATCTTGTCGGTACACGCAAGCCGACTCCTTATGGGGTGGATTTTTGTAATAACCTGATTTCGGATCTTGCTGTATATTTCCCCGACCTTATAGTAATCAGCGGACTGGCATTCGGGATCGATGCCGCAGCACATTCTGCAGCATTGTCATCAAATGTGGCTACTGTAGGTGTAGTGGCACACGGACTGA
This sequence comes from uncultured Muribaculaceae bacterium, assembly GCA_910583795.1. Taxonomy (GTDB): domain Bacteria; phylum Bacteroidota; class Bacteroidia; order Bacteroidales; family Muribaculaceae; genus Lepagella. The sequence goes on along the minus strand of CAJTZQ010000096.1, from coordinate 3,319 downwards.
ACATGATATACCCTGCTGTGCATCGCGATCTCGCCCGCTCCATAATACAATCCGGCGGCTCTATCGTTTCAGAATATCCTTTCGGAGAAACCCCTTATAGACAACGATTTCTTGAGCGAAATAGGATAATCGCGGCGCTTTCAGATGTGACTATTGTTGCTGAAAGCGACGTCAAGGGAGGCGCAATGTCTACCGCCAATTTAGCATTCTCTTATTCGCGGGATGTACTTGCATTGCCAGGAAGAATTTCTGACAAGTTGAGCTCAGGATGCAATATGTTAATTAGGAAAGAAAAAGCTCACTTGGTAAGTTGCGCTGCCGATGTAATCGAGGTAACGGGTTGGAAGCCTCTTGATTTAAATGTTGACACAAAACAACGCAATCTCTTTCCGGAACTGGAAGGTGAACCTAAAATTATCTATGAGACATTGCGTTTTAGCCGGGAACCTATGCAATTAGATCAGCTTCACATGCAGACACAAATACCTATCTCCAGGCTTATGTCTGATTTGGGAGAGATGGAATTTGATGGCATAATCCTACGACATCCGGGCAACAGATATTCAATTTCATAGAAAAACGGCAAGCGTTGACCCACACTTACCGTTTATAATGACTTCATAAATCTCATCTTTCGCAAGCGACAGTTAATTTAATTAAGCCCCTACATTGACAAGTTTTGTAGAATGTAGACTAAAATCTGTCGAGTACTGTTTCTACCAATCTTTTAACAGCAGGTTTATAATCGGTGTTCGCATCCTCCGTCCTCCGCTGTGCAATAATACAACATACAGTCATTGCCTTATGTCCGAGCAGTTTTGCCATTCCTTGAAGACATGCCGATTCCATTTCAAAATTTGTTATGGGGCGGTTATCATATAAGAACGTTTCAATTTTTGCGTTAAGTCCCGGATCTTTGAGTTTCAGTCTTACCATTCTTCCCTGGGGAGCATAAAAACCTACAGCGGCAATCGTATAACCTCTTCTCATATCGTCTTTTCCGATTCTTTCCACCAACTCGGCATCCGCATCCACGACGTAAGGGGCAGCCCACGTTTTATCCCATTCCATATGGTTGCAGAATTCTCTTTCAAAACTTAAATCACACACCCTGTCTCTATCCGCATAGAAATTCAAAATGCCATCAAAACCTATCCCCTTCTGAGCAATAACGAAGTCTCCTATTTTAAGGTCATAGACAAGAGACCCGGAAGTGCCGATGCGAACCATGTTAAGGGTACGGTGTTGCGGTTTTACTTTTCGTGTTTCAAAGTCCACATTGGCAAGGGCATCAAGCTCAGTTAAAACTATCTCGATATTATCCGGACCGATACCATGAGATATGCACATCATGTCTTTCCCTTTATACTTTCCTCCCATGGCATGAAATTCACGAGAACATACGTCATAATCGATTTCATCGAAATAGGAAGCAACCATATCGACACGCCCCGGATCGCCCACCAAAATAATATTGTCGCGCAATTGATCCGGGCGAAGATGGATGTGAAAAGCGGAACCATCTTCATTAATTATAAGCTCAGATGGAGGAATTATTCTTTCTTCAGTCATAATTTCATAAGTTATTAAAGACTTATCATTAAAAGCCTCGAAAACACAAATACTATATAATAAATCAACACAGAATTGGTGATAAATATTGGCAATATGTTGAACAACATATAATGAAGTTGTTTAAACTTTTTACGGAGATTGATTTTCTTATGGCTTTTTACGTTAAAAAGACCTCTTTCCCAATCTTCCTCCATCTTTTCGGTAGCTATTGAACCTTTCATCGGTCGTTTAGCACGCTAAACGACCTCTCCCAGTTTCAAAATTGACTCGGAAATCTGACGAAATCTTGAAAAAGAAAAAAGTTTAATCTACATCAATAATACTTTTTTATCATTTGACAACAATAAAAATATTTGCAAAAATATCTTTAGTATGAAAAAAAAGTTGTAATTTTGCACCGCTATCAAAAACGACTAAGGAAAGATGCCGGAGTGGTCGATCGGGACGGTCTCGAAAACCGTTGTACCCTTTGGGTACCCAGGGTTCGAATCCCTGTCTTTCCGCTGAATGTGTGTTAATTGATTGAACTATAAACAATTAGCACACATTTAATTTTAGGGCATAGACCTTATATAGACCGTGTTTCCGGAGCGGAAACAAAGAAATTTGAAAAATAATCACCGTCGTGGCTAAAAATTTCCTTCATTGAGAAGAAATTTTTGGATATGACAAAAAAAATTTGCTCCAGCCAATCGCGCAATTCTTCTATCGATGTAATGGATTTCTCTTACCCTGTATATCATGACACGGGAAAGAAATCATATGTGGATTTCAGGGCATACGACCCCGCCACCGGGACAGTACGCCGGAAGAAATATCATTTAGATAATATTAAATCAAAGAAGGAGCGTAGACTACATGCGAATTTATTGATCACTAAACTCGTTAAAAAGCTTTCCACAGGCTGGCGACCATGGCATGACGATATCACCACAAAAGGATACGCAGACTTTGATCAGGTACTCGACCTGTATCTCAAGAATGTCGAGAAAACAACCACGCGATCCAAGACAGTACATGCCTATACATCCCGGGTAAATGTCCTCCGGGAGTATATCTCGACGCTGCCCTACCCTATCAATAATAATAATAATAGCCACCAGCAACATTATATCGTGGCAAATCGTTATTATTTGAAAAAGATTTAGTAACTTTGCCACACAAAACAATCATAATATGGATAAGACCATTGCACGGAATCTAAAGAAATTAAGAGAAACTGCACGTTACACTCAGGATGAGGTGGCGCAAGCTCTTGGCATCACACGCTCGGCTTACAGCAATTATGAATCAGGCGACAGAGAGATGCCTTACGATGTCATTGAGAAAGCAAGCAATTTCTTCGGTTGCGAAATGACGATGCTGTTTGAGGAAAACGATAATGTGGACGCTATGATTCTTGCAACCGCGTTCCGCATCGACGGCATTGCTCCTGAGGATGCAGGCGAGATTATGCGTTTCAAGGACATTGTAAAGTCTTACCTTAAAATGGAGGCAATAGAGTCAAGATGAAAGCGTCGTTATTGAATCTTGTGGAAAGTCAGGTCTCTAAATTCCGGCAGATGACTGGGTTGAGTGACAGCGAGGCAGTAAATCTCAAAAGTCTCCTTCTTAAATTGAATGTATTGACAATATACCGTCCGTTGTCCGATAACTTTTCGGGCATGAGCTTAAAAAGCGGCGACAAACGGTTTATGCTTGTTAATTCAAACCATCCTAAATGCCGGCAACATTTCACCATAGC
>CAJTZQ010000095.1 GCA_910583795.1 uncultured Muribaculaceae bacterium | reverse complement strand
CAACTTCTAAGGCGGTATGAAAGTGTCAACGAACTCTTGAGCTACGATAATTAGTCATTAGTTGATTAGTCATTAGTTGATTAGTCATTAGTCGTTAGTTGGTTATTGGCAATTATAACGACGTTTGTAATATCAGACAAAGGCTGCCGGTCAAGAATTTTGTGATTCTTGACCGGTATTTTTTGTAGGTTAATTGAAATGGTTTAATCCATTGTAGAGGTGAATGTGTTTTAATTGGAAATACATTTTATATTATGCTTCATTCTTTATCTAACTGGTTTCGCCACTTTTTTCATGTGGTATCCAACATACGTCCAATTGTATGGATATGCTCTTATGTGTGTCTTATGCCTGTGTTTGCACTTATTTATTGGTGGCTTCCGGATTCTCAATTCCGTATTCCGGAAAATGCCGGCACCGATTTCGGATCATGGTTATATTATAGTATTGTCACGATCACTACACTTGGTTTTGGAGATTATACTCCGGCTCATGGGTGGGCACAGGCTGTCACTGCTGTGGAAGTTATGTGTGGATTAATAATTCTCGGATTATTCTTGAACGCTGTTGGATCCATGAAGTCTGAAATTGATGTGGAAACTGAATTGGAGAAACAGCGGCATGTGCATTTTGCCATGGAAAAGGAGAAATTGATGAAATGTATTCCAACAGTGATGCATAATCTTAATAAATTTCTTGCTTATTGTTATGCTGTCACAACTCCGGAGAACAAACGTAAGGAAGAAGATGCTGAGTATAATCAGGATTTCACTTTCAACGATATGAGCGATCTTTTTAAACCTTCAGGATTGCCTTTCGATAAGACAAGGATGCCGGCTGTGGAAAGGTTGATGAAATGCAGTTCACAGACAAGTCTTAGTCTTGATTCTCTTGAGACACGTGTAGATTTGACTCTTTGGCCGGAATTGCTTGAAAACTGTTTCACTTTTGTCGCCAATTGGCAGATGTTTTCATCTTTTGATGTGCTCAGCGAAAAGGCAATAGCCCTGCTTCCGAAAGGAGAGGATGGAAGTGAAGAGGAGGCGGAGAGTAAAATTTCTGCAGAGATTGCTTCCTGGAAAGGGGAATCTGATTTTAACAATCGCTCCGGTATGAGAGAAATAGATGAATTATATCATTTTATCAAAGAGAATGCCGCAATTGCGCGTCAGCTTGAAGTTGCCATTACAAAGGTTGCAAATTCTTGACAAGGCATTAATTAAATAATTCCTCCACCATATAAAGACTTTATATGGTGGAGGAATTATTTGTTGGTATATTTAGAATGTTAATGTTTTTGTTTCTTCTGATTTAAGCGAGACAGGTATAGATTTACCATTGATAATCAGATTGGTTGATCCCCCTTTATCACTTGATATTTTAAGGGAGGTCACTTTTCCCTTTTTCCAAGCTGCATCAATGGTGTATGCCCCACGGGCACGCAGACCTTTGAAGCTTCCGGTGTTCCATTCAGCGGGCAGAGCAGGGAGAAGATAGATTGATTCCGGTGTGGATTGAATAAGCATTTCTGCCACGCCGGCGGTACCTCCAAAATTCCCGTCAATCTGGAAAGGGGAGTGTGCGTCAAGTAGATTTGGATACGTTCCGCCGCCACGGCGCTTGTCTTCCCCTTCATATTTGTCTGGGCTGACATATTTGAGTAGTCTGCGATACATTGAATATGCTTCCGGAGCTTCCTTAAGCCTTGCAAGAAGATTGACACGCCAGCCTGTGCTCCATCCGGTAGTGTTATCCCCTTTGATTTCAAGAGACCGTGCGGCTGCTTTAGCTAAATCAGGAGTTTTTTCGAGAGAAATATGCGTTCCCGGATAAAGTCCGTATAGATGGGATTGATGACGGTGTTGTGGATCCTCTTCGGGGAAATCTATAGCCCACTCCTGGAGTTGACCGTTCTTACCTATTTTATATGGAACGATTTTTTTGAGAGCCTTGTCAATTTGATCGATCAGCTGATTGTCAATTCCAAGTTCGAGTGCTGCGCTTCTTGTGTCAGCAAGACATTCACTAATCATAGCGAGATCTGCAAAACCGCCTGCACTTGTCGCCACCGGTTTACCGTCAGGGGCGATAAATCTATTTTCAGGAGATGTAGAAGGGGAAGTGATGAGGTTACCGTTCTTATCCTCTACCATCCAGGCAAGACAGAATTCAGCTGCACCTTTCAATATAGGATAATACTCTTCCAGGAATTTTGTATCTTTTGTGAAAAGATAGTGTTGCCAGATATGTGAAGACAGCCAAGCTCCCGACATATTCCAGTTAGCCCACATCGGTTCATCGTTTCCGTGTCCTACGGGACAAGTCATCCCCCAGATATCGGTATTATGAGCCGCACACCATCCTTTATCTATGCCATAATATTCACGAGCTGTAGTCTTGCCGGTGTTTGGCAACTGTTTGATAAAAGTGAGGAGAGGAAAGTGCATTTCACTTAAGTTTGTAACTTCTGCCGGCCAATAATTTTCTTCAAGGTTGATGTTTGCCGTGTAGTTCGCACGCCATGGGGCAAACAGGTATTCATTCCACAGACCCTGTAAGTTTGCCGGCACTTCCTTGGTGCGAGAGCTACTGATAAGTAGATATCTGCCGTATTGAAAGTAGAGTTCTTCCAAATCCGGGTCATAGTGGTGGTTGTCGGTATACGATTTAAGACGTTGGTCTGTAGGCATATTAAGGAGAGATTGATCTGACTCTCCGAGATTTAGATCGACACGGGAGAACAATTGGGAATAGTCGTCTTTATGACGATTCAAAATATCGTTGTATGATTTTTGTAGTGCATTGTTTCCCCGCCGGTCAGCTATCCCTTTATAATCTCTTTTTGAAACAGATGGGTTAACTGTCGAGTTTTCAAAGTTAGTCGCAATTGTGACGTATATGGTTAGATCTGTGGCACCGGATACATTTAACATACTGTTGTCAGCAGTAATTTTACCTGTTGATGAAAATGCGTTGATATCAGTGCGGAAATGGATTCCACGTTTGGGATCATATTGCATTTTTTCTTCCGCTTTTCCATTTTCCTCAGAAAGGATAAAGCCATAAGAGGCATATCCGTCAGCTGTGATGCGTCGGGCTGAAGAGTTCGTTTCATGAGGGAGCAAGGATTCGAAAGAGAGTGATAGATCCATAGGTTTGTCAGACCGTATATTTACGGCTATCAGGCTATCGGGAGCTGAAGCGAAATATTGGGTTACGATGTTGTTTCCTCCACGACAATATTTTACGGTGGAGAGAGCATTATTGAGATCAAGTTCCCTATAATAGTTTTCTACCGGAGATTTGTCGCTGAAGTCAATAAACAGATTTCCGAGAGGTTGATAATACTGGCTGTTGTTGCCTTGCATTTTATGCTGGAGAGCTTCAGCTTTTGCATAGTCACCTTTGTCGAGAGCCTGACGGATCTCGGGAAGGTATTTATAAGCTCCGGGATTGTAAGCCATGGTGTCCGGCTCTCCGCTCCATAGAGTAATGTCGTTTAAGGATATACGTTCACGGGATGGATTGCCATATACGATGGCGCCCTGGCTGCCGTTGCCAATAACAAAAGTCTCTTCAAAGAATTCAGCCGGACGGTCGAATTTTAATTTGAGATCGTTGGCTTGTAGAGAAGTGCAAGCGCATAGCGCTAATGCCAATGAAAGGAAGGATTTTTTCATAAGTATAGATGAATAGGCTACAAATATAGTAATTATTAGTTATATTTGCAGATAAAAACGAAGATATTGTGTATTCTGAGATAAAATATCCGATCGGGATACAGACGTTCCCGGAAATAATACAAAACAAATATTTGTATGTAGACAAGACTGCGATAATGCATTCTCTTGTCAACAATTACAAATATGTCTTTTTGAGTAGGCCTCGCAGATTCGGAAAGAGCCTTTTTCTGTCTACCTTGGAATCTTATTTCAAAGGGGATAAACATCTATTTAAAGGATTGGAGGTTGAAGGACTGGAAAAAGAATGGAAAAAATATCCGGTAATAAGATTGGATCTCAGTGCGGAAAATTATGACAATCCCACGAAGGTAAAGGAGAAAATCGATCAATATCTTCAATGTTTTGAAGATGAATACGGCTGTGATTCTACCAAGAGCTTGCCTGTCAGATTCGGATCTTTGATAAGAAATATCGCTGAAAAAGAGAATGAGAAAGTTGTGATTCTTATCGATGAATATGACAAACCGATGCTTGATACCATTGAAAAGGATAATCTTCATGAAGATATAAAATCAGAATTAAGAAGCTTCTATTCTGTATTGAAATCATGCGATGAATATATTCGTTTTGCAATGCTTACCGGGGTGACAAAATTTGGTAAAGTGTCTGTTTTCAGTGGATTAAATAATCTGAAAGATATCTCAATGCTTCCGAGATACAACTCAATCTGTGGGATAAGTGAAAGTGAATTTCACAGAGATTTTGTCAGGTCGGTTTCAGATTTTGCGATTTCGCATAATATTTCCGAGAAAGAGGTATGGAATAAGTTCAAGGAATGTTATGACGGTTATCATTTTGCAAGGACAGGTGAGGATATTTACAATCCATATAGTGTTTTGAATGCCTTTGACGATGAGCAGCTAAATTATTATTGGTTCGCAAGCGGCACGTCGGACTATCTTATCAAATTGATCCGAACCCATAGCTTCAGGGTGCAAAACCTTGAAGGGGAACGTAGGAATGAGATGTCTCTAAGCAACATCACTAATTTAAGTCGTGATTTGGTGCCATTGTTGTATCAAGCCGGTTACTTGACTATAAAATCATACGATGAAAGTGAGAATGAATATGTATTAGGGTTTCCCAATAAGGAAGTTTCGGAAGGTTTTTGGGGATCGCTGGCAGATGAATTCTTTCATATCAGCGACGCTGCATCAGTGTTTGATACGAGGAAGTTTGTGAACGATATAAGACATGGAAATGCAGACAAGTTTATGATAAGACTTCAGAGTCTCCTTTCCGATACAAATTCGGGACCTGAATTGAACAAGGAAATTCACTTTCAAAATATGGTGGCTGTCATTGGAAAAATGTTAGGATTCAGAGTAAAAACAGAAGTAAGTAGCTCTGCCGGAAGATGTGACATGCAGATATTCACCCCGGATTATATATACATATTTGAATTTAAATTGGATTCAACACCCGAAAAAGCTATTGACCAAATCCATGAAAGGCGTTATGCAGACGCATTTAATGCAGATGAGAGAACAAAAATTTTAATAGGTGCAAATTTCTCTACAACTTTACGGTCGCTTGATGGGTGGATAATAGAGGTTGCCAAATAGAAAGAGCGTCAAGCCGGAATTGAATCGGCTTGACGCGAATTAGACATACATTGAGTTTAAATAAAAATTCTGATGGAATCTTTCAGTATGGGTAGGTGCCTTCGCTGGAATCTTGCATGATGGCGTTCACAATTTTTTCCTGACTTCGTCAACGTGTCACCCAAAACTCATCTGAGAAGAGAGGAGCAATGCGTTGATGCCGTTTCATGAGCATAGTCCGAGAGAGAGTTTGCTTGTTTTGTGGAAGAGAGAGCTGTATAGTAACTATGGACTGTGCAAGGGCCAGCACTTTGTCAACACTCATGTTGATGTCTGCCAATTTTAACAGACGCTCCAGTTCCTTATAGACTTTCAATGCGACGAAACAGATACAGACGTGTGCTTCGATTCGCCGTGGTGTGAAGTGGAACATCGGCCGTATCTCGATTTTGGACTTGGATATACGGAATGCCTGCTCCACATACCATAGGTTATGATATGCGTCATATACCTGTGAGGCAGGTATGTCGGTATTTGTGAGATATCCTTTCAGGCCGTCCCATTTTGCATCTGTTTTGAGTTTGTCGTAATCAATCGAAACCTTCACATCACCCTCCATTGTAAGAAACTTGTTGTAACCACGCTTGTTGATGTTTTCCTTGGTAAGTGTGCCTCTACGGTATGCCTTTTCAAGTCTGCGCACTCCTTTTTCCCGGTTATAGGCATCCTTGCGAGCACGGCCGTCAGTATATCCCACCAACAGCCGTTTGCCGTTGCCCTTGTCGTATTCCACCATCTGACAGTCGTTCTTGGGCTGACTCAGTATCCATTCCTTGATTTTCTTGCTTTCAGTCTTGATTTTGGCTCCAATTATATATTTATAACCGTTTGCCTCAAGGTCGGCGATATTGTCGCCATTCATCAGTCCAGAGTCAGCCACTACAATAAAATCCTCCAGATTGTATCTGTGGACAAATTCTGTCACAACAGGAAGCATCGTGTGGCCTTCATATTTGTTGCCCTCATGGATGCAGTAGGCCAGCGGATAGCCGCCGGTGCTTACCAAAAGGCCCAATACTATCTGGGGATCCTTATGACGTCCTTCCTTGGAGAACCCAGTCTTGCGTAACTCGTCCTCATAATCCACCTCAAAGTAAAGCGTGGTTACGTCGTAGAATAGTACACCGATATGATCGCCAAGTATCTTTCGGTTATGTTCAACACTTATATTCTGGACTATACGATGCTGACTGTCGCTTAGTTTGTCGAGATAGCGGTAAATCTTCGACAGGCTCACGTCATCGTCAAAATGGTTTTTCAGATATTCAACCGTGGCCGACTTGCTCGCAGGATAGGACAGGCGCGCCTTTACCGGCTTCCGGAAAATATCATCTTCAATACAGTTAAACCCGATATTGTCAAATACCCTGTCAAGAATCAGGTCGGCTCCGTTAATGGCAATATTGGTTATGCTGTTCAGAAGACGTTCGGCGTTCATCCGCTCCTGCTCGCACCTTATCCTCTCTTCCCCGAACAGATCAAGTCGCGGATGTCTGCGTTGTTGCTCTCTGTCTATCCATTCCTGCCCGCGTTTGACCAGTGTATCAACCTCCTTATCAGATCTGGCAATACCGATTGTGATAAGTTCTTTCATTTTGCCGTTGATTTTTTCAACGACTATGATTCCCACATTGCCTGAGGGATATTTTTTCTTCCTGATATACATTTTTCAGCGTGTCACCCATTTTAGGGTGATACAAAATTACAAAATTCTATCCATTAGGCAATTATAAAATTGCACCTTTTAGAGTGACGAAGTCAGGAAAAACATGAATGGGTAGTGGAACCGGGTAAATTTAAGGCTCATGTGGCAGCGTCATCAACAGATATCCGCCACACTATCCCATTTGAATACAAATGAGTTTGGTAAGATCCAGCTTCCGTATTAACAAAATTCAAGGATAAAAATAGGCTCTATAAAACTTTCTTTAAAACGAACGACGGCTTGGGACATCCCGAGCCGTCGTTATGTAATCTAAATTGCCAATTGCTAATTGTTAATTACTAATTGATTAAGCTGTTCCGCTATCTGTTTCATTCCATTGATATTAGGATGACCTGCAGTTTTGTCAATATCTTTCAATTGGAGGTATTGAACTCCATAATGGTTGCACGCCTCCTTGATTGATGATGTGATTTCTGATTTTAATCCATCGTTGATGATATAGACTATATCTGTGTTAGGGTATCTGTCAACCACGTATGAGAGCATATATGCGAGTGCCGGACGGAATGATTTCAATTGTTCCGGCGTCCAATCTGTCCACACAAATTCTCCGATAGGGGAGTTTGCCCAGGAATCATTTGTCGCGCCGAAAATTATAAGAAGATCCGGGGAACCGAGATTACTCATGCGGGTAATGAAAGATCTGTCGGTATAATCTTCTCCGTTATAACCTGTGTTGCAGATTGTGGAACCTGAATAAGCATTATTCTTTTCAAGACGAAATCCGTTTTTAGATATAAACTGATGCCACCAGGTTTGTTTTACGTTATTGACGTCTGTAAGATTGGGATCCGGTTTATTAAAATACCAAAGGGCATTGCCGGAAGGCTCAACGAAATTCTCAAACGTGGAGTATGAATCACCGAGAATAGACACACTTTTCCTGCTTTGAGAGAAAACGGGAAAAGATACTGATAATGCCATAACTAATAAGGTTATGACTTTACGCAAAAAATTGATATTCATAAATTAGATTTTAATACTACAAATATAATCCTTTTTTATTAAATTTGCATAAGAGACTAAAAAATAAATTAACACATACCAGCCATATATTGCGGCAGCCTATAAAGCTGTTCATCCGTCGTTATGGAACCCGGTAATTCCATCTTCTCGACTTTAGATCTCGTATACACTATAAGGCAATCGTATGCATATTTATTTTTCATAGATGTCTGCATTATGCCAATTAGTTTATTTGCTTATATCATTATTTGTTTATATATTTGTAATTATAAATAAAACAACTTTCGCTTGCGAATTCTCAGTTTTTAAAAGTAAACATACTCTAAATGAACAGGTGATATTATACTTTGATAATATGGGTGCTATATACGTGCTGGAAGGTTTGTTAATATACCTCTATGGATTTGATCATAATCCTCCGCACATCCATGTGCGGCGTGGATCAGAGCAATTCACGATTACCATATTTGATAGAATTGTGGAAGGGCGTGCAAAATCTAAGTCCATTGCATTGGTGAATGAGTTTCTTGATGCTCATGAATCAGAAGTTATGGAGCTTTGGAATAAAGCCCAGCGCGGTGAAAAAATTACAAAAATTAATCGTTAATTTATCTTGATAACATGATACAAGTAATAGACGTAGAATATGGTGGTGGTTACACCTTAATTTGTACTTTTAGCGATGGAAGCGTAAAGAATGTAGATATGACTCCTGTCATGGATACTCCGGCTTTTCAGGAATTGAAAGATCCCATGCTTTTCAAACAGTTTGGGTTAGATGAAACAATTTTTTGGACGAATGGTGCTGATATTGCCCCGGAATGGCTATATGATAATGGCACTGTTTTTAAGCGGACTCAATAATTATATCGTAATTACAAAATGAAACGCAAAGTAAATCTCAGCACATATTCAGTGATATTTTCTTTTGTGGTTTTACTCTTCCTCTTATGGCTCCTATATTACAGCCAGAGTGCCGGACTGACAATCACAATTGGAGTAATCATAATATCTTGGTTATTTCTTGTAGGTCTTTACATGCCTTTGTCAGTATCAGCGGAAAATGATGGGATTGTCGTGAAACGTGCCTTCAAGAAAAAGATGATACCCTACAACCAAATTAAAGATATAAAGCTTTGTCCCCCAACCATGGCTGAGCGTCGACTTCTTGGAAGTGGAGGTTTCTTTGGCTATTGGGGGTGGTTTCGCGAAAATGATCTTGGAAAATACTTTGCCTATTATGGAAAAGCATCCGATTGTTTTCTCGTCCGTCTCAAAGATGGTTCTCAATACATGCTCGGATGTGAATCACCCTCAGAAATCGTAAACCGCGTCAAATCCATCATAGATTGATTATTCGATGTCGAGGCTTACTTTCTCGGGGTCGCTGAATGTGTTGTTTTCAATTTGCACGTTGCGTGTGCGCAGGAATTTAAATGTGAATCGGTTGGGATGAAATTCGGGATAATCAGTATTGTAGATTATCTCGTTTTCATAAAATTGCAGACCATCCACTGATTTGGCAAAAAGCAATGGCATGTCGAACATACGGAATTTATTGCGCTTAATGACTATGCCTGGATATTCTTTCCCTCCGTGGAAATATTTCTTTTGGTTATCAAGGTCAGGAATTTCAGGATATATCGAAATGACTCCTTCCGTGAACTGGAATCTGTTGGTCAAGGCATTAATGAAAGTGTTTCCTTCAATCCTTACGTCACGGCATGCTCCTGTCTCATACCATCCATTGCAATCGCCACAAAGCAGAATTGCAGTGCCTGACGTATGATCGAAGATGTTATTTGTTATGAGAGTGGGACGGGGAGTGGAGAACAGACTTCCCCTGGCACGGTTGTTACGGATTGTGTTGCCGCTGAAGATAACTTCGGGACTCCAGGTAAGGTTTTCCATGCCTATACCCTCAGTATTTAATACTTCCTTAGATAATGGTCTTTCAAAAGTTATTTTGAATTCACGCACTCCATCAATAGTGGGTGTGTCAGCCGGGGCAATAGAGGCAATGACGTTAGATTCTCCGATAATTTCCATAGTTTTAGGTGCTATAAATTGCACGGTGTCACCTTTCTCACCCCATAAAAAACCGTAAGATTGTCCGTGCATATAGCGACCTTTAAGTGTGTCGTCACCTTCTGATGCCACTATCTTCAAATATGTGCCGTGAACGTTGATGGCATCATCCATCATTCCTTCGTATAGACCATTGCGGGAATCCACAACCCCTTTACAGCCTGAAAAATGGGTGGCGTCTGCTTGAGTGCTGAAGAATCTCGGGTCAGAATCTCCGCGAAGACAAACACCAAATCCGTCAAGGCTTATGTTTTCGCTCATTTGAGCCAGCAATCCCATCCCTTCGGCATAGTGAACTTTTACATTATTGATTTTTGTGTCTTTACAGAGAGACACAAAAATTCCTGGAGCGGGACGTTCCCAGGAGCGAAGTGCTACTTTTGTCCCGACGGCAAGACGATTGTCTTTCCATTTTGGAGCAAAATAGGTTCCATCTTTTAGAGCCTTAACGCTGTCGAGAGGACAGCGGATATCGCTTGTGTTGAACACAAGATGTTTTGTGTGTGGATCGAAAGCTATACCGATGGGAGGATTAATATCCCATCCCCTTCCATATGCAATGAAACGTCCTTTGTTGTCGACTTTGCATTTCACCCATGTTTCCGGCCGAAACACTATGCCATCGGAGGTGTTGCTTTCTATTGTAATCTGGGAAATATGCGGATTGGAAAAATCTATAGAGAAGTCTGACATTGTGCATCCATTGCAGTTGACAAGAGCAACAGGCAACATGCGTCCGTCAAAAATAAACTCCGCTCCGTTTCCTTCAATCGTGAGGTTGATCCATCCGTCAAGGTCAATTCCAAGCGATTTGGGATTTGTCTGATCGTGGTTTGAGATATAATATTCCTTTTTTAAAGCTTTCTCCGGATAAAAGTTATAGACCCCGGGAGCAAATTTAAGGGTTATATCGGTCTTGCCATATTTTTCGGCTATCTTGTTAAGAGCCAAATTTATTTTAGGAGCCATATCCTTGCCTGTGTCCGGACGCACTCCATAATCTTTCATATCGATTGTGTAAGCCATGGAAGAAAAAGCAATTCCCAAAGCACAAATTATTGTAAAAAAGAATCTTTCCATGATGTAATTGCAGTTTAATTAAAAAATCCCGCAGGCATTTCACTGCTTGCGGGATTTTAAACACATGAATTTCGGCGGAGTGACCGAGATTCGAACTCGGGATACGCTTTTGGCGTATACACGCTTTC
>CAJTZQ010000094.1 GCA_910583795.1 uncultured Muribaculaceae bacterium | reverse complement strand
TGGCGTGCCTGGCGATGGTGTGCCGCATCCTCGGCGCGCAATATTCGCTGGAGTTTCTCACCGGTTTCTGCCACGCCACAACCGAGGGTGTGTCGCTCAAGGGGATGAAGGACGCCGCATCACGGCTCGGCCTGGACTCCATGGCGTGCCGCTCCTCTGTCGGCGAGCTTACAAAATGCCCGCTCCCCGCCACACTCCACTGGAACCAGAACCACTTCGTGGTGCTACACAGGATTTCACGCAGGGGCGACCGCTTCCATATCGCCGACCCCGGCAAGGGGATGTACACTCTCGACAGGGACGAGTTCTCATCCCACTGGCTGAGCACGCACTCCGGAGGGGAGGAGAAAGGGATCGCAATGTTTTTCGAACCCACCCCAGACTTCGGTAAGATAAAGGAACGGGAGGACGGGGAGCGGCGATCGTTCCGGTTCCTCGCCGGTTATCTCAGGCAGTACCGACGCTATTTCATCCAGATCTTCATCGGGTTCCTCCTCGGGTGTCTCCTCCAGCTCATATTCCCTTTCCTGACACAGTCGATCGTGGACATCGGCATCCATCACCGAGACATCGGTTTCATCTGGCTCGTGCTCCTCGGCGAGCTCATGATCGTCATCGGGCGGACCGCCACTGACTTCATACGCCGGTGGCTCCTCCTGCACATCTCCATGCGCATAAACATATCGCTCGTCAGCGACTTCTTCATAAAGCTCCTGAAGCTCCCCATGTCGTTCTTCGACACGAAGCTCACCGGCGACCTCCTCCAGCGCATGGGCGACCATTCACGAGTGCAGTCGTTCCTCACCGGGCAGGTGCTCAACATCGTGTTCTCCATCCTCAGTTTCCTGATTTTCGGGGTCGTGCTCCTGATCTACAACATGACCGTGTTCCTTGTCTTCCTCGCCGGGACGGCGGCTTACTGCGGATGGACCGTGCTCTTCCTCCGCCGCAGGAAGGTGCTGGATTACGAGCTCTTCGGGCAGCAGGCGATAAACCAGGACCGCACGTGGCAGTTCATAACCTCGATGCAGGAGATAAAGCTCCAGGACTGCGAGAGGAGGCGCCGCTGGGAGTGGGAAGACACCCAGGCTGACCTATTCGCCGTGCAGATGAAGTCGCTGAAACTCCAGCAGGCGCAGGAGGCGGGCAGCGTGTTCATAAACGAGGTCAAGAACATACTCGTCACGGTCTTCGCCGCGACTTCGGTGATCGACGGCTTCCTGACACTCGGCGGCATGCTCGCGATTCAGTATATCGTGGGGCAGCTCAACTCGCCCGTGTCTCAGCTGATTTCTTTCATCTATTCCGTGCAGGACGTCATGATTTCGCTCGAACGCATCAACGAGATTCACTGCGGGCGCAACGAGGAGCCGGAACAGGGGCGCAGGGAATGCTATCCCGATGCTGGGGCATTGTCTGAAGACGGAGTGCCGTCAGGGGATACGGGCAACCACAGCGACAGGTCAATGGAGTTTGACGGAGTGGCGTTCAAGTACGACCTGCATGCCCTGAAAAACACCGTGGAGGGGATATCGTTCAGTATCCCGGAGGGGAAGGTCACGGCTATTGTCGGGGCGAGCGGAAGCGGCAAGACCACGCTCATAAAGCTGCTCTTAGGCTATTATCCGGTCACGGAGGGGTCGGTGAGGATAGGCGGGGAGGACATAAGCTCCTACAGCATGAAGTGGTGGAGAAGGAGATGCGGGGTGGTGATGCAGGACGGTGTGATCTTCTCGGAGTCGATAGCACGCAACATCGCCGTGGACGACGGGGAGATAGACGCGGCGCGTCTCGAAGAGGCGGCGAGGATAGCGTGCATACACGACTACGTGATGTCGCTCCCGCTGAAGTATGACACGAAGGTCGGCAAGGACGGCAGGGGGCTCAGCCAGGGACAACGGCAGAGAATCCTGATAGCCAGGGCAGTATACCGCAACCCCGACTATATATTTCTCGACGAGGCGACAAACTCTCTCGACGCCAAAAACGAGAGGGAGATCGTGGCGAACCTCGCGGAATTTTACAGGGGGAGGACGGTCGTCGTGGTGGCGCACAGGCTGTCGACCGTCAGGGATGCCGACAGGATAATAGTGCTCGATTCCGGGAGGGTGGTCGAGACGGGTGACCACGCCTCCCTTATCGAAAAGAAAGGAGCCTATTACACCCTCGTCAGAAACCAGCTCGAACTCGGAAACTGAATGTGGAGTCGTTAGCGGGTCAGTCATTAGTCATTAGTGAATTGGCAAATAAATTAATATGGAACACAATCAACAATCTGACAGCTGAGCGACTACCGGATAAACCGCTGACGACTAAGCAACTAATGACTAATGACTAAATAACTAATAACTAAGAGGCGATATGGACAACATAGAGACAAGAAGCCATAAGGTCAGGAAACTTCTCGGGGAGAAGCCTTCCCTTCTGATAAGATGGGGCACCGTCATAATAACCATAATTTTCATACTGCTGATTGCAGCGGTGTCGCTGCTCCCTTACCCATATTCCACCGGGGAAACTATCCTCAGCCATATATTCTAATTTTACATCATTCATAATCGTGATGGATTATGACAGAATTCATAATCCAATCATTTAATTTCTGTTTATTTCACCATTAATGATTAGGAATTTAGAATCAGCAATTGGATAAGAGGAGGTTTTAATAGGTTTAGTCATATCCTTATCCAATTGCTGATTTTTTATTTGTCGTTATCCGGCAAACAGTATAATTTATGAAATAACAATATCAAGGATGTATCTGAAAGAGAATCTTTTTTAACAAAAGAACAAGAATTATGATGTTTTAATAAAGAAGGTAACCGGCATTAGTTCATTTGTCAATCATTTGTACATTTGTTTTAAGTTCAGAGAAAGTGTGCGCACCTGAATGAGCATATCAATCCAATAGATTCGGTTGGTAATCAGGAATCTATATCGCATGAGTGTCAACCGGCATAGAAACCATTTCAAGGAAGATAACCACCAGCGAAAATCTTGCCTTTTCAAGCATTCCCGTTTTACTTATTATATTTTTCGAGACTTCTTTAGATTCTCAATGATTGCCTCTTCAATTTCTTTTGGTGGAGTGACAAAGCGGTTCCTCCCACCAACAAATAAGGTTTTATTTGACAAAAAAATGAGGTTATAATTGCGAAAACCACATTTTTAGAGTATTTTTGCACTTCAATAGGCTCATGGGAAATTTCATAGCGGATTTCTCACTAAAAACAGAAACTAAAAAATCTCTATATTTTTATGAATCTTTTTGATCAGATCAGCGAAGATATCAAGAAGGCAATGCTCGCACGCGAGAAAGTGCGTCTTGAGGCGCTACGCGGAGTAAAGAAAGAATTCCTTGAGGCTAAGACAGCTAAAGGCGCGAATGGGGAACTATCAGACGACACCGCCACTAAAATCATGGTGAAGATGGTGAAGCAGCGTAAGGAGAGCGCCAAGATCTATGAGGAGAACAACCGTCCTGAATTGGCTCAGAATGAGCTTGCCGAGGCAGCCGTGATAGAAGAATATCTTCCCAAGCAGCTTTCCGAAGAGGAACTTGTGGCTGAGCTTAAGGCAATCATAGCTGAAACCGGCGCCACAGGCCCGAAGGAGATGGGCAAGGTGATGGGCGTCGCTACAAAGCGCCTTGCAGGAAGAGCGGAAGGTAAGATTGTTTCCGCAAAAGTAAAGGAACTTCTTTCTAACATTTAAGCTGTAGGAACAATGCTGACATTACAGACGATTAAGGCGGATCCCGAATTTGTGGTGAAACGCCTTGCAGTAAAGGGATTCGACGGGAAAGCCGTCATCACAGAGATTCTTGAAATCGATGCAGAGCGTCGCCGCCTTCAGCAGCTGTGCGATTCCGACGCTTCGGAACTTAAAAAGCTCGCAGCGACTATCGGTGCCTGCATGAAATGCGGAGACAAGGATAAGGCAGAAGAGGCTAAGGCGCGTGTCGCGTCCATAAAAGGGGAATCTAAAGGTCTTCAGGATTGTCTTGAAAATTGTGAGACCCGCATGCGCGATCTCCTTCTGACAGTCCCCAATCTTCCTTGTGATGCTGTTCCGGAAGGTCTTACCGCAGAAGACAATGTAGTTGAAAAGACCGGCGGTCCGATGCCCGAACTTGGTCCCGACGCGCTTCCTCACTGGGAGCTCGCCAAGAAATACAATCTTATCGATTTTGAATTAGGTGTTAAGGTGACAGGAGCCGGATTCCCCTTCTATGTAGGCAAGGGAGCCCGTCTGCAACGTGCTCTCATCCAGTTCTTCCTTGACGAGGCTTGGAAAGCGGGATATATTGAAGTGGAGCCGCCTTTTGTAGTGAATGCAGCTTCAGGATATGGCACCGGACAGCTTCCTGACAAGGAGGGGCAGATGTATCATGTCACTGTCGATGACCTCTATCTGATTCCCACGGCAGAGGTGCCTGTGACCAACATTTATCGCGATGTGATTATCCCGGGGTCAGAACTTCCTAAAAAGAATTGTGCATATTCACCTTGCTGGCGCAGAGAGGCGGGCAGCTATGGCAAAGACGTCCGCGGTCTTAACCGTCTGCATCAGTTTGACAAGGTGGAGATTGTGCGCATAGAGAAGCCGGAAAATTCATACGCCGCACTTGAAGAGATGAAAGACCATGTGCAGGGATTGCTTGAGAAACTTGGTCTTCCATGGCACATACTCCGTCTATGCGGCGGCGACATGTCGTTTACTTCGGCTATCACATTCGATTTCGAGGTGTGGAGCGGCGCCCAGAAGCGTTGGCTTGAGGTTTCATCCGTTTCGAATTTCGAGACATATCAGGCTAACCGTCTGAAATGCCGTTACCGCGACGAAGACAAGAAGATTAAACTTTGCCACACGCTCAACGGCTCGGCTCTTGCACTTCCGCGCATAGTGGCTGCCCTTCTTGAAAACAACCAGACTCCGGAAGGCATTGTGGTGCCCGAATGTCTGCGTAAATACACAGGATTTGACATTATCAACTAATCACAAAACAAACAACGTGGCAACCAGCGGACAGAGATATATCGGTAAAGATGAGAAACTGATTCCCATTGATGATCCAAGCGGGAAATGGTCGGAACTTTATCTCCTCCCCGAGTGGGAAGAGAAATGTTATGATGTCTATACTGTCAAGAAGTATGGCAAGTGGGTGATGCTTAAGGTATTGAAAAAGGAATATGCCGACAAGCCCGAATATCAGGCTATCCTTGAGAAAGAGTTTGACATCCGTTACAACCTATGCCATCCCAATCTTGTGATGGTCAACGACCTTGAGGTTGTCCCCGGGGTAGGGAAAGCCATAATCACAGACGATGTTTATGGATATTCTCTGAGACGCCTGATCGACGAAAAACGTCTGACCCCACAGATTGTACATCGCCTTCAGACCCAGCTGCTTGATGCCATGCAATATATTCAGGAAAATCATATCCAGCATGTGCCGATCACTCCGGAATCGATTTTCTTTACAGAATATAATGAAAATCTTAAGCTGGGAGACGTCGGATTTGCACAAAGCGACAGCCTTTCCGAACAGGATACCCGCAAGGATATAGAAAGTTATGGGAAGGTGATAAATGAGGTGCTTGACAATCTCCCGACTTCGTTGCCGAAATTAAGGAAGATAGCACGCAAGTGTATGGACAAGGATCATCCTTATCGCACCGTCAGCGATCTCCAATTGGCTATGGAACGACGGAATTCAGCACAGCTTTATATTTTCCTTTGCTGTTTTATTGTCATGATGGCGGCACTGCTCGTATGGCTCGTCAGAGGATAATAACCGATATTCACAGGGAAGCATGTCGATTGGCATGCTTCCCTCATTAACAGAATCCGCGGCGCAAGTTCGGTTGCCGTTATTCAACAGGTAAACAGGGGCGACATGTCGAAATCATGTCCCTACAAGAGAAAACTCAATGGTAGAGATCAAGAAAATAGAACCCACGAAATCAAATCTTAAGAAGTTCACGCAATTCCAGATCGATCTGTATGACGGAAATCCTTATTACGTTCCGCCTCTTGTGAGCGATGATGTTGCGACTCTTTCTCCACAAGTTAATCCGGCTTTTGATTTTTGTGAATCGGTTTATTTCATGGCTTATCGCGACGGTAAGCCGGTGGGAAGAATTGCCGGGATTATCAATAATCAGGTCAATGAGCGGCATCATTCGCGCACGGCACGTTTTGGATTTATCGATTTTATAGATGATGAGGAAGTGTCGGCGGCACTTATGTCTGCCGTTGAGAAATGGGCACGCGACAAGGGGATGAAAAAACTTATCGGCCCGCTCGGATTTACAGATCTTGATCATGAAGGGATGCTCGTGGAGGGTTTCCAGGAGCTTTCCACGATGGCGACTATCTACAACTATGCCTATTATCCCCGCCACATGGAGAAGCTGGGGTATAAAAAAGAATCGGATTGGGTGGAATTCCTCATGGATGTGCCGGATGAGATCCCTGAGAAATATAACCGCATAGCAGATATTGTCAAGAAAAAATTTGGTCTGAAGGTGCTGAAATATAAGAGCCGCAAGCGTATCAAAGATGAATATGGGCGTGCATTGTTCCATCTTATCAACGACGCGTATGACGGGCTTTATGAATATTCTCATCTCACAGAGAAACAGATTGACTATTATATAGATATCTACCTTGGTCTTCTGAATCTTGATCTCGTTACCCTGATTGTTGATAAAGACGACCAGCTCGTCAGCGTGGGCATCTCTATGCCTTCAATGAGCAAGGCTCTGCAGAAAAGTAAAGGGAAGATGCTTCCTTTGGGGTGGTGGCATCTCCTCAAAGGATTGAAAGGAAAGAACGACAGGGTAGACCTCCTGTTGGTGGCTGTGAAACCGGAATATCAGAACAAGGGCGCAAATGCATTGCTTTTCCAGGACTTGATACCATATTATATCAAGTATGGATATAAATATGCCGAATCTAATCCTGAGATGGAAACGAATGCCAAGGTTCAGGGTCAGTGGGAATATTTTAAAAACCGGCAGCACCGCCGTCGCCGTTCATTCTATAAAAATCTCTGATGGCAGCGGAAGATAAGATCAAGACAGGCGCTGAGGTGATCAATCCCTACGACGACAGCAGGGAAAAGGGGGAGCAGGTGGAAGATATGTTCGACTCGATCGCTCCGGCTTATGATTTTATGAACACGGCGATGACTTTCGGTCTTCACCGGCGCTGGCGTGACAAGGCTCTCAATGCCTCAATGGAAGCTCTCAAGGCTACCTGGTCTCTCTGTAACGAGAACGTTGCCGATAGGGGAGCTCATCCGGGGAGTATGAATATACTTGATGTGGCGACCGGCACAGGTGATGTCGCGTTCCGGCTCCATGAAATGTTGCCGGAAGCAAAAATCACCGGAATTGACCTTTCGGAAGGGATGTTGTCGGTGGCTCGTAGAAAATTGTTGTCTTTGCCGAAGAATGCAAGAGACTTGATTTCATTCGGTAAGGCGGATTGTCTTCAATTGCCTTTTGCGGATGAGGAGTTCGATCTTATAACCGTGGCATATGGCGTAAGAAATTTTGAGAACCTACTGGCGGGCCTTAAGGAGATGCGCAGGGTGCTTTGCAAAGGGGGTATTCTTTGTGTGATTGAATTGTCGGTGCCTGAAGGAAAACTTACAGGACTTGGATATAAGATATATTCGCGCCATCTAATCCCGGCTATAGGAAAAATTGTCAGCGGCGACAGCCGGGCTTACTCTTATCTGCCTGAAAGCATAGCTGCCGCCCCGCAACGTAACGATATGGCAGAGATTATGAAGCAGGCAGGATTCACTGACGTCAGATGGAAGTCTCTCACATTTGGCGCGGTTACCTATTATATAGCAAGATAATGAATCGTAAAGATTTTGAAATAATGGCTCCCGTAGGAAGTTGGGAGTCGCTTGCCGCTGCACTTTCAGCCGGCACGGATGCTGTCTATTTCGGCATAGAGGGTCTTAACATGCGGTCTCGCTCGAGTTCTAACTTTTCCACCGACGATATGCGCCGGATAGTGGAGGAGTGTAACTCGAAAGGAGTCAAGACATATCTTACCGTAAACACTATTGTCTATGATGAAGATCTACCGCGGATGCGCGAGATAATAGATGTCGCTAAAGAATCAGGGGTCTCGGCAATAATCGCTTCCGACATGGCTGCTATTTTATATGCACGCCGTATAGGTCAGGAGGTGCATATCTCGACACAGGTGAATGTAACCAACATCGAAGCGGTCGAGTTTTACAGTCAGTTTGCCGATGTAATGGTGCTGGCGAGAGAGTTGAATCTTGATCAGGTTGGCGCCATTCATAGAGAAATTGCATCAAGAAACCTGACAGGACCGGCTGGACGACCTATCCGTCTTGAAATGTTTTGTCATGGGGCGCTCTGCATGGCTGTAAGCGGAAAGTGCTACATGAGTCTTCATGAAATGAATTCGAGCGCCAACCGAGGTGCCTGCAATCAGATCTGCCGTCGTTCCTACACAGTGAAAGACAGGGAGACAGGCGAGGAACTTGTGGTGGATAATAAATTCATAATGTCGCCCAAGGATTTGAAAACCATTCATTTTCTTGACAAAATGGTGGAAGCCGGTGTGCGTGTTTTCAAAATTGAGGGAAGGGCGAGAGGTCCCGAATATGTTCATGAAGCCGTTCAGTGCTATTCCGAGGCGTTGGAAGCTGTCTGCAACGGCACGTTCTCTGAAGAAAAAGTTGCGGAATGGGATTCCCGACTGGAAAAAATATTCAACCGTGGATTTTGGAACGGATATTATCTCGGACAGCGTCTCGGGGAATGGAGCTCTAAATATGGTTCATCCGCTACGCGTACAAAAGTTTATGCCGCAAAGGCGATCCGTCATTTCCCAAAGATCGGGATAGGCGAATTTCAAATGGAGGCAGGCTCCCTGAGGGTAGGCGACGAGGTTGTCATCACCGGACCGACAACAGGAGCTCTCATCCTGAAGGTTGAGGAACTTAGAGTGGATCTGAAACCGGTAGATGAGGTTAAAAAAGGAGACAGATTCTCAATGCCTGTACCGTCGAAGGTGAGGGCGTCCGACCGGCTTTACCGCTGGAGTCAATCTGAAGACGTGAAGCGACAATAAGCCGGATACCTTAATGTCATAATAATCAGTCTCGATGGGATTTTAATAACTGGCGTGCCTTTTCAAGGTCTCGTTCATTCACATAAATGCTGACACCGTTGAATACCGGCACGTATAAGTTGTTTTCGTCCTGGACAAATGCCGGAATACCGTTGTTTTCAAGCATTCCTTTGACAATGTTGGCTTCCTGTGGAGATTCGAATACATCAAGTTTTACCATGGCGGTTTAAAATTTAGTTATTGTAAATAATAAGGCTCCCGAATTAAGAACATCCTTAAAGAAGGATAAGTTTCTTGATTCGGGAGCTTTTTAGATAATATCAGAACGATATCTTAGAAACCATTTGCATTCTGTTTCCATAGCTGTGTGCCAAGCTCGTCCCAACGGTTGATTGTGGCACCGAAGAAATCTTTGGAATAATCAGTCAAAAGGGCTGCGGCTTCTTTATCATTCCCTTCATTAATATATTGCTGATAGAGGGTCTCTACCATAGGAAGTTCGCGCTGACCTTTTTTGAGGAAATAATCGCGTGCCGGTTCAGTGAACTTTCGGCTCTGGCCCCATCTTACTGTGGCGAGACGGTTTGGCTTACGATAACGCCACAATGCCGCGTCGTCACGTTCGCGGTGCTGCCCACAAATTTTCAAGAGTTCGGGCACATCTGTTGATCCTGCAAAAATAGGGAAACGGGGAGACTGTCCGGGGTTGTCAAGGCAGATCCATGCAACTCCACCTACCCCGTCGGGGAGCCAATCGCGGCATTGGATAATTGTGGAATATGCACACCATGAAACGCTGACAGTGCGGATGTTTTTCATAGTGCTGTCGCACATGGATGCATAGACGGCTATTTCGTCCGGACGCATCCATGGATTTGCAAAATTGCTTACGATGCTGTCGGGAACATCTGCTGAGGAATCAGCTTTCTTTGCAGGGTTCTTGATTTTCAGGCGTCCGAAGATTGCATTCGGTGTGCCTTCATAATAAGACCCGAGCAGATGAGCCACATCTTCTACGCTAACCTTTTTTTCGGGCTTGACACTGAGAGGCAGTTCCTCCATCTTGTCGTTAAAACCGGCATTCGGAGCAAGTTCATTCATGATGAACAGTTCCCTCACACTGTAGTTTTTTGGTTCTTTCATGTAGTTGCCGCCGCTATAAGCTTTCCAGAAAGAGAAATCCTCTTTACCATCCCACAGCCCCATCTTTTTGGCGACATCTTTTACATTGTCAGAAGCCATGTAGTTGTCTTTGTCTTTGAGATTTAGTTTGCCGATACGGCTTACATTGGCGGAGACTGCGATATGATCGTCAGGTATGCGGACGGCTGCCCATACTCCACCCACTTTGTCGGGACCCTCTCCTTGCACCTCGAAAATCCATACTTCCTTGGGATCGGCGATCGTGAGGCATTCGCCGCTGTCGCCATAGCCATATTCTTTTATAAGCTTGCCCATTAGAGTGATGGCATCGCGTGCGGTGGAGCATCTTTCAAGAACAACACGTTCCAGCTCTTCTATCATGAACATCCCCTTTTTATTTTGCATCGTGTCGCGACCGGTATATGTCGTTTCCCCGATTGCAAGTTGTTTCTCGTTAAGGCATGGATAAGCGGTGTCAAGGAAGCGGAATGTATGCTTTGCCTGAGGGATCTGTCCCTTTTCTTTCATGCCGTCTGTGCTCGACGGATATTCTGTGTGCATGCGTCCGTCATAGATGCTCATTACGGTGTCGTTGGGATAATCCTGAGGTTTTGTCATCTGCATCCATGTGCGATACCAGGAATCGCAAGTGTGACTTGTCATCACCGACCCGTCCGCAGATGCTTTTTTGCCTACCATAATACTTGTGCAGGCGTCTTTCGGAGATTGGGCAAACAACCCGAATGCCGAAAATGCTATCAAAGATAGCGAAATTAAATGCTTCATGATATTGGTTTAATGAATATAATAATGGAAAAGGCGAAGCAAATTTGCTTCACCTTTCAAAATTACTCAAATCGCGAATATCTTGCAAGAAACTGGCGGCATTAATTCGAATTGTTATATAATATTTCAATTTAATGTGCCGAAATTGGAGTTCTGGATGACTGAAATATTAAGAATTCATATTTATTTTGCGACAAAACGCATAAGTAATAACGGAAGAAAGAGGGTAAAAGTTTAGCGATTAACATAGTAAAACATATTTTAACATTCGTTGATTCGATTGATTGAAAGCTTGTTGCGGATAAAATTTCAGAAAAAGATGCTGTAAAACATAAAAAGACTTGCGGAGG
>CAJTZQ010000093.1 GCA_910583795.1 uncultured Muribaculaceae bacterium | reverse complement strand
AGCCGGATATTTTTGTTGTCAACTCCGACGGCGGCAGCGACGTCAAGCGTAAGCTATGCGCTGACCGTGGCATCGAGTACATCGAGCTCCAGCGGGTGCCTGATGCAGGTCTCGACGCACGATCCACGACCTCGCTCCGCACCAATGTGAAATCACATCTCCCTTACCGCATCGACATAGCCGGTACATGGATCGACCAGCCGTATGTTTCGCAATACGGAGCCGGCTGGGCACTTACCGTCTCCATCGAACCGACCGTAGAGTTCATGGAGCGGGGCGGCATGTCGACATCGACGCGCAACGCCGCAAAGAAAATCTGGCCTTATGAGCTCCCCAATTATAACGAGGAGATGCTTGCAAGGCTTCTGTTCTGCTTCGAGAACGACCCGGAGAACAAAGGTCATGTGTCGGGTGCCCAGGATGCCATCGGCATCTGTATGTCTGGTCTGACGCGTCATTATTACGACGGGCGTTACTGGCCCGACAGAATAGAGTCTTGTCATGACGAAGAGATGCTGACATGGCTTGAGGATCATATCGTACTTGTCCCGATGTTCCCCCGCCGTCCCGGTTGTTCAGTGGTGGAAGGGAAAGATATCACGCCTGAGAAAGTGAGGGACCTCACCGAGGCGGCAGGCAGATGCTGGGATGCGATCATGAGAAAAGACCTTAAGGGATTTGCCGAAGCATTCCGCGACTCGTTCAACGCCCAGGTAGCGATGTTCCCGGCGATGATGCAGCCGGGAGTTGCGGAGTGGATTGACAAGATACGCGACAAAGCACTCGCATGGAAGATGCTCGGCGCCGGTGGCGGAGGTCACCTCGCTCTTGTCCTTCCCGACAATGCTACCTTGACAGAAGAAATGATCCCCGTCAAGATCCGCCGTCGCGGATTTTAGCAGCAGAGCAGCTGCAAGGGTTAAGGGTTAAGTTAAGGGTTAAGAGTGAAGCCCTATGCCCTTGACTCTTGACTCTTCACTCTTAAAATATAATGGAAAAGAATTCAAAAATATATGTAGCCGGTCACCGCGGAATGGTCGGCTCGGCTATCGTGCGAGAGCTTCATCGCCAGGGTTATACCAATATCATAACCCGCATCCACAGGGAACTCGACCTAATCAACCAGCAGGCGGTGAACGATTTCTTCGCCGCCGAGAAACCGGAATACGTGTTTCTTGCCGCTGCGAAGGTGGGTGGCATAATCGCCAACCAGTCGGCGCTCGCCGATTTCATGTATGACAACATGATGCTTGAGATGAACGTGATCAATGCGGCATGGCGTAACGGTTGCAAAAAACTGGAGTTTCTCGGATCATCCTGTATCTATCCGCGCATGGCGCCGCAGCCGATGCAGGAGTCTTGTCTCCTCACCTCTGAACTCGAGAAGACCAACGAGGCTTACGCCCTCGCCAAGATAAGCGGTATGAAATATTGCGAATATCTCAACCGTCAGTATGGCACGGACTATATCTCGGTGATGCCCACCAACCTCTACGGACCGAACGACAACTATCATCCTGAGCATAGTCATGTTCTTCCTGCACTCATCCGTCGTTTTCATGAAGCGAAGGAGTCGGGAGCTGAAAGCGTCACATGCTGGGGAGACGGCAGTCCGTTGCGCGAGTTCCTCTATGTGGATGACCTTGCCAACCTCTGTGTGTTCCTTATGAACAACTACAGCGGCAATGAGACGGTAAATGCCGGCACCGGCAAGGAACTGACCATAAAAGAGCTTACCGAACTTGTGGCCTCTATTGTAGGGTATGAAGGCGAAATCAAGTGGGACACTACCCGTCCGAACGGGACACCCCGCAAGCTCCTCGACGTAAGCAAGGCAACCCGTCTCGGTTGGACCTATAAGACCGAACTTACAGACGGCATCCGCCTCGCATACGAAGACTTCCTCAACAATCCTATGCGAGCCGAACGATAGTAATTAATAGATGAATTATCGGTATGTGAACATTTCGAAAATAAAATAA
This sequence comes from uncultured Muribaculaceae bacterium, assembly GCA_910583795.1. Classification (GTDB taxonomy): domain Bacteria; phylum Bacteroidota; class Bacteroidia; order Bacteroidales; family Muribaculaceae; genus Lepagella. Next base: position 9,893 of record CAJTZQ010000093.1, on the reverse strand, counting down.
AATGAGTAATATAGCATTGATTATAGCCGGAGGTGTCGGCAACAGAATGGGACAAGATATACCAAAACAGTTTATGTATATAGATGATTGTCCGGTGATTATTAGGACTATGATGGCTTTTCAAAAGCATCCTCAAATTGATGTGATTGCTGTTGTCTGTCTAGCGGGTTGGGAAACCATCCTTCAGTCTTATGCTAATCAATTTGGAATTAATAAATTAAAGTATATATTCCCTGGAGGTGAAAATGGTCAATCTTCTATAAGAAATGGAATTTTTGGTCTCAGAAATAACGGATTCTCTAAAAAAGATTTGGTACTTATACATGATGCTGTACGTCCATTAATATCTCAAGAAATAATCTCTAGTAATATTGCTATATGCTTGCGCAATGGCAATGCAGTTACATGCATAAAATGTGCTGAAGCTATTCTTGAAAGTGCTAATCACCTATCATCAATATCAAGCATTCCAAGAGATAAGCTATTTAGAACCCAAACGCCTCAAACATTTACCTTAGGAGATATGATAAAGGCACATGAGGAGGCTATACAAAAAGGAATATTGAACTCTGTCGCAACATGCACGCTTATGGTTGAATTAGGTGGCAGAACCTTGTTTATGGCACCAGGAGAAGAACGTAATATCAAGCTCACGAATACTGAGGATATCGAACTTTATAAATCTTTACTTCATACTTCAAAGGAATCATGGCTCAAATGATATTTGATAATAATCATCCTTGTTATATTAAAGATCTTGAAAAAATTGCTGAATATATTCCATTTGAATCACTTGAAGGTAAAGGGGTTGGCGTTACTGGAGCTACGGGTCTTATCGGAATATTACTTGTTGATGCATTAATGTGGGTTAATAATTATAGACATGCAAATATCCCGGTGTTTGCTTTAGTTCGTAATGTTGAAAAAGCCAAAGAATTTTTCTCCAGATATATTGATTCTCCATTATTTCATATAATTCCTTATTCTGTTGAATTGACTTTCCCTAAAATTGATGTTTCTTATATTTTTCATTGTGCAGGGAACTCACATCCAGCGTTGTTCGCCAAAGATCCTGTTGGCACAATTATGGGAAATATATTAGGTGTTGTAAACTTACTGGAATTTGCTTATCCCAAAGAGATTACCTCCTTAGTACTTTCTTCAGGTGAAGTATATGGTGAGAATTTGCTATCAAGTAAATCTAAGTTTAGTGAGGATTGTATGGGATATCTTCCAATTGATAATCCTCGTGCATGTTATTCTGAAGGTAAGAGAGCTATTGAGGCAATATGTCAGTCATACAAGGCTCAATATAAGGCGGATATAAGAATTGCAAGACCATGCAGGATTTTTGGACCTACTATGTCTTATTCAGACAATAAAGCTACAGCACAATTTTTAAAAAGAGCTAAAATAAAAGAGGATATTATCCTGAAAAGTAAAGGAGAACAAAAATTTTCATTTATTTACGGTGCCGATGCCGCGTCAGCTTTATTTGCAATTATGTTTAAAGGGCAAAATGGAGTTGTATACAACATTTCTAATGAAATGATTGATTTAAAGCTTAAAGAATTCGCAAGTAAAGTCAGTGAGTTGTCTGGAGTTAAACTCGTCTACAATCTTATAGGAGAAGAGGGTGGTTCAAAGGTCACAAATGCAATTCTTGATAATTCAAGGATTAAAATGTTAGGATGGTCTCCTGAATATAATTTGGAAAAATCAATTATAAATACACTCGAAATACTACTCTAATATGAAAGCAGATTCGGAAATAATGACGTCTCTCGCCCATTGCTCATCAATATTGCGTCAACTTTCAGAAGAAGAATCTCATAGACTTAAAAGAATTTTACTTCATATGTATTTAGATTTAAACGGTATTTGTCAAAAATATCGTTTAAATCTAATATTAGTGGGAGGTTCTGCTTTAGGTGTAGCTCGTCATAAAGGTTTCATTCCATGGGATGATGATTTAGATGTCGCTCTTCCAAGAGCAGATTATGAAAAGTTAATATGTCTTTTGGAACAGAATGTTTTGGGAGCGGAATATGAATTCACATATCCTTCTAAAGAAAAAGATTCTAAAAATCTTTTTCTTAAAATTTATCTTAGAGGAACTACAAATAGTGAAATAACAGATAAATTCTCTCCGTTCCCAAAGGGAATATATTTAGATGTTTTTCCAATTGATAATGCTTATGCACCTGGTTTAATAAATAAGATAAAAGGAATCATTTCCAAGGTTTGGAGCTTTATTTCGGTTAGCGTTTTATATTATCAATATAGCAGCCGTGACTACAAATTATTTATGGAACAAAGCAAAGAGGGTAAATACAGGTACAAACTTAGAATGATAGTTGGAAAATTTGGTTCTATTATTAGTCATCGTAGATGGGTTTATGGATTTGACAAATTTGTTAGAATGAACAATAAAACAGGATATGTGACAATTCCTACTGGAAGAAAAGGTTATACGGGCGAGACTATAAGCGAAGATATTCTTTTCCCTGCTACTAAAGGAATTTTTGAGGAAATGGAGGTAATGGTTCCTAATAATATAGACGTATATTTGAGGAATCTATATGGAGACTATATGAAAATTCCTACTGTTGATAAGAGGGAAAGGCATTACGTTATTGATTTAAAATTCCCAGAAGATAATAATAAATTATCTTTAAATGAATAAGTTATATTTTTTTAATAATTCAAGGATAGAATGTATTAATCTTATTGTCGGATCAAATTTATGAATATAGTATAGTTTTAGATAGTATGCATCAAAGTATTACAATTATTATTCCTACTTTAAATGAAGAGAGACATATAGAAAGATGTATTGACAGTCTAATGTGTCAGTCATTTCCGTTTAATAAAATGGAAATTTTCATAGTAGATGGGGGAAGCGTGGATAATACGATTAATATAGTAAAAGAGATAGCTCATAAATATGATAATATAAAAACACTATTTAACGAAAAGAAAATTCAATCATGTGCTTTTAATATCGGAGTTGAAAACTCAACTTGTCCTATAATTATACGTTTAGATGCACATTCAACGTATCATCCGGAGTATATAAGGTTAATTGTATCACACTTAGCAGATAAGAAATATGGTAATGTAGGTGGAAGATGGATTATTAAGCCTCAGAGGAAAGGTCTTATCCCAGAAGCTAACGCCATAGCAAATCAGATGCGGTTTGCTATTGGAGGAGCTGATTTTAGAGTAGGTTCGGAACTTAAGGAAGTTGAGACAGTCCCTTTTGGAGGATTTAGAAGGGAGGTAATTGAAGAGATAGGAGAAATGAATCCGAATCTGCCCCGTGGCGAAGATAATGAATATAATGCACGGATTATAAAAGCCGGATATAAGATTCTTTTTAATCCTAATATTATTGCCACTTATTATGCTCGTCCTGATTTGACATCATTTTTACATCAGATGTATGCTAATGGCTTTTCAATAGGAGTGTTGTTGCGTTGTTATCGACAATCCGTTGGTTTAAGGCATATCGTTCCTCTTATTTTTTTTCTAAGCATTATTATACTTCTTGTTTTAGGAGTATTCTTGAGAGTGGCATGGTGGATATTAATCTGCGAATTGGCTTTATATTTTCTGTGTAGTTTGGTTGCCTCTATAATTGAAGCAAATAAATATGGATGGAGATTTCTTATGATTCTTCCTTGGGAAATATTTTTAGTACATATTTCCTATGGGTGGGGAATATTGGTAGGTCTATTCAAAGGGCGTTATTAAAAATTAAAAAGGAAATATAGCAATCATGAATATTAAGTGACTGAATAAAATAATGTTGCGGAGCAGACTTTGCGTTACCTACTTCCACCCACACTTTCCGAAGTCTGTTCCGCTGCATTATTTTTACATTAGTCAAATTTTGAGAAAAGTGATGTAAGTTTTTAGTAAGTGCCTAAATTCTAATATGATCAAGATAATAATCAATTGTATTAATATTTGCATCCGAAAAGATTATATTGTCCGAGGAAGTATCTCTTGAAAAAATGTGTATCAATATATATATATATTATTTTCATAATTATTCGTTTATCAATAACACTCAGATGATTTCGGCACTGTTATGTCGAATGAATAAAATACCAAATTGAGACAGTTTACTATATGATTTATACTGATATTTTAAATAATGAATTTGCTCGATCATTTGAACAGGAAATTATTAATTTCTTGAAGTCTCTTATTGTCGAAGGTCAAGAAGAGTTCGTATATGAACCATCATTTATAATTGAGCACTCTGGATACGAGGGAAAAGGAGATATTTATTTCCCTAAAGGTTTAAGTGCTTTAGATGTAAAGGATCCGTTGATGATCGAAATTAAGGGTAGTTTACTTCTTAGTATTTATTCAAGAGAAATAAAGAAGGCAAAAGACTATGTCAAGAGTAATAAAAATTCTCAATATTGGGTAATATATTCTCATTCTAAACTGAATATCCCGGAATGGGAAGATAATAATAAGATTAGGTTTATTAAGCTTGAAAAATTAAAAGAAATTGCAAAACAGACAATCAGCCATAATAACGAAATATCACAGGATTCGGTATGGCAACCGGAAAGACAGGATGTACTTATCAAAAGAGCAGCAAAATGTCTTAAAGACACAAAATGTTCTTTCATTCTTGGTGCAGGAGTAAGTGTTGATGCCGGTTCTCCAAGCTGGGATGAGCTTCTCAAACAGATTATGGACGGAGTCGCTGGACATTATCCTCTTAAAGGAACCGACTATTCAAACATAAATTCAAGATGCGGTTGGTCCGCACTTATAACAGCTCGATATGTGGTTGACGGATATTTTAAGGATGATGATCTTATTCAAAAGATGAGGTCGATTATTTATAAAAATAAAAAATGTAATTATAATAACAGTCCGACAGCAATACCATTGATCGCTGAAATTACAAAGGTGTGTAATGTTGAAAGTCTTCTTACATTCAATTATGACGAATTTGTAGAAGAGGCTCTTGACAAAATTGGGGTTAAATACGTTCCTGTATATGGTAAGGGTGCAATTGCGGACGATGAGAAGCCGATTTATCATATTCATGGATATATTTCTCGATATAAAGGTAGAATAGATTCATATCCTGTTCTGTCAGAGAGGGAATATCATCGTTTATATTCTGATGATTTTCATTGGTCAAATGTTGAGTTGCTTCATGCCTTGACACGTAATACCTGTTTTCTTGTAGGATTGTCAATGTCAGATCCAAATCTCCGCAGACTTCTTGATATCGCCAGATATGATGACAGTGGTAGAGCCAGACATTTTATCTTTATGCGAAAGGAACCTCTGGATATTTCACATCCGGACACTGCTAAGGATCAAAAGCATTGGAACAATGTTGAAAGGCAGTTTGAACAATTAGGTTTGAACATTATCTGGTTTGATTATAATCCAGCAGATAAATCGGATTTTACAGATCTGGCTGTAAAGCTTAAAGGTATTCTAACTCAAGCAAATGCTATAATAGTGTAAGTTCTAATGAGACTAAAAGAGTTAACTGTCCAATTCCGAATTAGGCCAAAAGAGGGAAGTTAAGTCAGAAGTCATAGTTACGAGTTACGAAGTGATTTGAGTTGTCCGTTGCCCGTTGTCCGTTCCCCGATTAGCCATTATCAATTATCAATTGAACTCAGTTATCTGGTCTAATAATTGAAATCCTTTTTAAGCTTAAAAATCTTTTTGTATATTTTATTGGTTAATATAAAATAAATTAATTATTTTTGCGGTATGAAAGGATTCAAGCTAAATAATAAGACTGCAGAAAGTATCTTCCAGACAACTGGCATGAGTGTTGAAGAAATAGCTAATGCTGATGTTTTGACTGTAGATAACTCCATTCAGAAACAAATTGATCGGAAGTTGACTCCTGCAATTGAGTTGGGTGGACTATTGTCTCGTGGCTCTGTATATTTCATGTTTGACCGATTTTTTACAGAGAAAGATATTAATAATGGCATAGCCTCAATCCACCCATGAATCATGAATCCTTAGGGGTAATAGAGGAGTGTTATGTCTCTTATTGCTCTGTGATAAAACCACTCATCGCTCAGATAGAGGCTCGATCTGAAAAACTTCCATTGCAGCTTTTTAATGAAATCCGAGCATTTAATGACCATATAGCAAGATGTTTTTATAATTCACCATCTGAAGAATATATCATTCAACAAACTGACAAAGCACAACGTCATATTTCACGTCTTGCTCTCGATTGCTTTAAATGCCTTAATGTCATACTTTTTCAGCAAATAGAGAAATTTGATAGACAAACACGGAATATTGATCTGACTGTTATTGATAATGGTCAATTCTTCCCTGATTATTCCCGGAAAAGAATTATGGCTGCCCAGCTGGTTGAAAAGGCAAAAATGAAAGAACATTTGGACATTGTGGAATCACTTGATCTTTATCAAAAAGCATTCAACCTTTACGATAGTATCATCGAAGATCTAAGCAAGATTAGTGAAAAAGTAAAATGGGCAAAAGTCCGTTTTCGTATCAGGAGAACAGCAGCACTAATTGGTTGGGTTATTTCAGTAATTGCATCCGCAGTTATCTCTGCAATTTTCTCTTGTGAATTAATATCTCGCTTTCTTTAGCAATCAAATTAAGTCAGAAGTCATAGTTATGAAGTGATTTGAGTTGTCTGTTTCCCGTTGTCAGTTTCCCGAAAGGACGTCTCGGAGAGACGGAATGCTGATGTCTTAATCTAAACGACTAATGACTAACTCCCTAATGACTGTTACTCGTTTTCCTTTGTTCTTTTGTACATTTGGTTCTTAAGAAAGTTGTCCGTTGCCCGTTGTCTGTTTCCCGATTCTGCATTATGAGTTATGCATTATGCATTGAAAAAGCGTTCTCTGGATCTCTGGTCGTAAAATAGTCATTAGTTGATTAGTCGTTTGTCATTAGTTTTCTGGTTCTTAGGTCTTATGCCTTTGTTCTTTTGTTCATTTGGTTTTTAAGAAAGTTTTCCGTTTCCCGATGTCTGTTTTCCGATTATGCATTATGAGTTATGCATTGACTAAAGGTTCTCTGGATCTCTGGTCATAAAGGTTAATTCAACTATTATTAGCGATTACAACAACCAGAGTCAACTTTTTGAAGGGTTAGTCTTTAATCTGAGTCAACCAAAATGAGGAAAAACCTTCTCCATTCTTCCTCTTAAATTGCTAATTACTAATTACTCATTGCTATTTGTATAAAGGTAGAACACTTTCTGAAAAAATAGAACACTTTCTGAAAAAGTAGAACACTTGCTTACAAGCAACTAAACCTCAGCTAATTATCCATTATCAATTATCAGTTATCAATTCCTTCCTCTTCTCCTTTTTATCCATTGCTAATTACAAATTGCTAATTACTAATTGGTTAAAAATAGAACACTTTTGAAATTTTTAGAACGTTTCATATTTTCATTTTAGAACACCCCAATAAATCATTGATTTCCAACATCAAGTTTTTATTCACTGTTCTATTTTGTTTCATTTTCGATAAAATCATCAATTAACCATTTTAAGTTTCGCAAGCTCACTTAAGGTTTTAAGGTTAAGGGGTTAAAGGGTTATATTTACACATGATCCTTAAAGAAACCTGAAATCTATCCACAATTGTATATTAACCTTTTAACCTTATAACCTCATAACCCTCAACTTTCGCATGCGAAAGTTGAATTAAATATAATATCATTCAATTATAGCTATTATTACAAATTCATCAAACCCACTGGTATTTGATGAATTGATCTATGCATATAATTCCACAAATATGAATGTAAAGCGTAATATTCCGTTCTCGCCGCCCGATGTGGCGGAGGATGAGATTCAGGAAGTAGCGGAGGCGCTCCGCTCGGGATGGATCACCACCGGACCGAAAACCAAAGAGTTCGAACACCTGATCTCAATGTGTTGCCAGACTGCCCGTTATGATGCCGACGGTAAATATATCCCAACAACAGCCTGTCTGAATTCCGCCACCGCCTGCATGGAAATGGCTTTGCGGGTGCTCGGAATAGGGGAGGGCGACGAGGTTATTGTCCCCGCATATACCTACACCGCCACTGCAAGTTCCGTATGTCACGTTGGCGCACGTCCGGTGTTGGTTGACTGCGCTCCCGGCTCTTTCGAGATGGATTACGACAGACTCGCCGATGCCATCACCGAACGCACCAAGGCGGTAATGCCTGTGGATCTCGCCGGTATAGTGGCTGACTACGACAAGGTATTTGCGGCAGTTGAAAGCCGGAAGCATCTTTTCAGACCCTCAAACGATATCCAGCGTGCTTTCAGACGGTGCATAGTCATTGCTGATGCCGCCCATGCTTTCGGAGCGATGTGGCATGGAAAAATGTGTGGGGAGATTGCGGATTTCACATCGTTCTCATTCCACGCGGTGAAGAACCTAACGACTGCCGAAGGTGGCGCCCTGACATGGAAATCTCATGAGGGGATAAATGATGCGGAGATTTACCGGCAGATACAGCTCCTCTCGCTCCATGGACAGAACAAGGATGCCCTCGCAAAGACCAAGCTCGGTGGATGGGAATATGACATTATCGGCACATGGTACAAATGCAACATGACTGACATTATGGCTGGAATCGGTTTGGCGCAATTGAAACGTTATCCGGAGATGTTGCGCCGCCGCCGTCAGATTATCGAGAGATACAACGTGGCGCTTGCCCCGTATAATGTGGAAGTACTTAATCACTATAGCAATGATCATTGTTCAAGCGGTCATCTCTACCTCGTGAGACTGAACGGCGCCACAGTGGAACAGCGAAACGATGTGATCGTGAAGATGGCTGAGCGCGGAATAGCTACAAACGTGCACTACAAGCCCCTCCCCATGATGACAGCCTACAAGGCTTTGGGTTATGACATAAAGGATTTCCCGAACGCCTACGACCAATATCACAACGAGATAACACTTCCTCTTCATACCCGCCTTACGGATGAAGATATCGAGTATATCATCTCGAATTTCACAGAAATCATATCATCGCTTTGAAACGTCTGTTCGACATACTGGCAAGCGGACTGGGACTGGTTTGTCTCAGTCCGCTTTTTGCTGCCGTGGCTGTCTGGATCAAGCTTGATTCCAGAGGACCGGTATTCTATCGTCAAGTAAGGGTCGGGAGGGGAAACAAGGATTTCCGGATTTTCAAATTCAGATCCATGCGTCCCGATTCCGACAAACACGGACTGATAACCGTAGGAGGCAGAGACCCGCGTGTGACAAGGTCCGGTTACTATATCCGTAAGTATAAACTTGACGAATTGCCTCAGCTTATCAACGTGTTTATCGGAGACATGAGTCTTGTGGGTCCGAGACCTGAAGTAAGGAAATATGTAGACATGTACAGCCCTGACCAGCTGCATGTGCTCGACGTGCGACCCGGAATCACCTCCCTTGCATCCTTACGTTACCGCAATGAGAACGAGGTGCTTGCAAAGGCTGAAGACCCTGATAAGTGCTACATAGAGAAAGTTATGCCCGACAAGCTTGCCATAGATCTGGAATATGTGAGAAAAGCCAATCTATGGAATGACATCAAACTTATCTTCTCTACCTTCCGGGAAATCATAACCAAATGATTTTGCGATAATCCACAATTCCCCTCTTGCCTACATTATACAAGACCGGCTATTCAACAGCCTTAATTTATATTTAATTTAAGTTTCGCAAGCTTACTTAAGGGTTGGAGATTAACCTTTTAACCCTATAACCTCATAACCCTCAACTTTCGCTTGCGAAAGTTGAATATTGAAAATCAGCACTGCTTATGAACTCTTTTAAATCAATAGCCAACTGGTATTTCTCCAGGGGGGCTCTCCCTTATTGGAGTATACTGCTTC
>CAJTZQ010000092.1 GCA_910583795.1 uncultured Muribaculaceae bacterium | reverse complement strand
TATTTCTGAAATATATATTAACTTTGCAAGCAATTAAGTCTCTCTTAAGAAGAGAGACTTAATTTTTTATATATCTAAACGTTTAAAATTCAATATAATTGGTTATTTTGCTGATTTACTGAATTCTTTAAACTTTTCACTTGCAAAGCAGATTAAATTATCGGGGCAAATTCCCATACGAGTTAATGCCAAAGAATACGAATTAAGACCGGCGGACTGTTTTTAAGATCAAGAACCGGGATCTGGTCTATGTCAACTTCTTCAGCCTGGTCAACAACCCCGAAATCGAATAGAAAACAAAAGGACAAAGCACATAAGATTTTAACTATTAAAACCTTATGTGCTTTGTCCTTTTGTTGATTGAAATTGCCTTTATGCTCCTATGTTAATCAACCTGAATCCCGATGTTGGTGTAGTCCCAGGGGAAACGGATGAAGAGACTGTTGGTGGTTTCATCATACACCCAGCCATATTGGCGCACGGCTTTAAGCGACATAGCCTCTTCAAGCACTGTGCCGTCAGAGAGCTTTACGCTCTGTGGCTTACCGGCATTGACAATCTCAAAAGTCATCATTCTAACATCAGGCATACCGATATATTTGCCACCGTTTGATTTAAGGGATATCGTGGTCTTGCCGTCATTGCTCTCGCCGGTGAAATAAGTCAACTGATAGTTGCCGTCGGCAAGTGAAGTGGGGGAGAGGCGGTTATCGTCAAACATAGTATACTCGCTCTTATTGGCTGAAGGATAATAGCGCACGGTTATGAACTGCGGATCATACTGAGTGACGTTCTCTATATGAGAGTTGTAAAGAGGAATGAACGAGCCTGCACGCACAAACATGGGAAGCTCATCGAGCGGAGCTTTTACAACCGCCTCGCTTCCACCCTTGTAACACTCGGAAGTATGGTTGTAGTTGATCCATTCGCCCGCCGGGAAGAGCACTTTGCGCTGACGTGCCCCCTGCTCCATCACAGGCGCGACAAGCACTTCGTCGCCCCAGAGATACTCGTCGGTGAGAGATGAATATTTCGCGCCAGGATTGTCGCCGTTGAAATTCAACGGACGCGCAAGTGGCTTGCCGAATGCCGAGTTCTCATATGCGAGAGTATAATTGTAGGGAAGCCACTCATAACGCATCTTCACATACTTCTTAAGAATTTCTTCGCTGTCGGGGTAATGATATGGCTCAGGCTGTTGCTGGGCATGCGTACGCATCATAGGCGTGAAAACTCCCGTCTGCACCCAGCGAACGTATAGTTCTTCGTCGCGGGGATGTTCCGGATCAACGGCAAACCCGCCAAGGTCGCTGCTCATATACCCGAGTCCGGAAAGACCGGAGTTGAGCATAAGATTCACCTGAGGTTGGAAGCCGCCCCATGAACGAGAAACGTCGGTGGTCCAGGGGAATACGCTGTAACGTTGCAATCCTGCTGTGCCGCCGCGCATCATCAGGAGCGGACGCATCTCCGGAAAATCTTTGCGTAGCCCTTCATAGATCAACTTTGACCATTCGTTGCAATATACGTTGTGGTATTGTGGCGCAGACTCTCCGTTGGCATGCATGATGGTGCGGGGATGCACCTCCGGCTCGCCAAGGTCGCCCCACCATCCGGAAATTCCTTCGGCAGTGAGACCTTTCAGCCGGTTCCAGAGCCATTCGCGGGTTGCGGGATTGCTGACGTCAAACATGCCGGCATCGCCCACCCATGTGGTGACGTCGTGGGTGTCGCCTACGGAGTCAAGTGTCAGCATTTTCTTTTCTGTGAGGAGATTATAGTTGTCGATGGCTCCCTTCTTGTTGATATAGGGCTGGGAGATAAGAACAAGGTTAACACCCTGTTTTTTTAGGGAATCGATCATCGCCTTATGGTCTGGCCATTGTTTCTTGTCCCATTCGAGGCGACCCATGTCGGTCTCGACCCCATACCAGTAAAGGTCGAGCACCATGCCGTCTACCGGGTATCCACGGGTCTTGAGTGAGTCAATTGCCCCGAGTGCCTCTTTCTGGTTGTGATAGCCATATTTGGATGTTATGTATCCGAGACTCCAGAAGGGGGGGAGGTCTTGACGCCCTGTCAGGAGAGTATAACCCTCGGTTGTTCCCGCGAGTGTATTTTCTCCGTTGATGAAATAGTAGGAAAGCGGCTTGGGTGTTTCAGAAGAATATTTGATTGTATCACCGAGCACAAGGAGTGCCTCGTTGTAGTCATCGAAAAGGACGCCGTATCCCTTGTCGGAAGCGAAATACGGGGCGGTGATACCCATCTGCGAGATGCGGGGATCGCCTGCAGTGTAGCCGTAGTTCTGACGGTTGTACATCATGAGGGAATCTCCGTTAAGTTTAAGAGAATGACCGCGTTCACCGGCACCGTAAAGTTCTCCGGGAGCTTCACCGTTGAAAGTCACTGTCTTGACGTCGCCGGAATTGTCTACACCTCCGGTTTCGGAAAGGAGGATTTTCCCTTCTTTGTCAAGGAAAGACACCTGTCCCGTCTTGCGGTCGATACGCACAGTTGTGGTGGGGGAGCTGATGCTGAAAGCGTTAGAAGAAGCTTTCGTCTTTATATCCACTTTTTGCGGGGCAAGTATAGCCGATTGCGAAGGGGTATAAGTAAGTTCTGTGGCGGCAGGCTGAGCTGTGACACGGAAAATATTGTCTGTGAGAGGTTGAACGGTCACTGTCCCTTTATCGGTATCTACCTCATATCCGCCGTCGATTTCGCGGATACCTTCGCGGCTTGCACAAGAGGCTACGAAGAAAGCGGCGGCTGCAATTGATGCCGCTATAATAATGTAAGATATTTTCATGTAAGATTTTTATTTAGTTGTGGGTTGTGAGTTTTGAGTTGTGGGTTGTGAGTTGTGAGTCATTAGTTTATTAGTCATTAGTCATTGGATTCCAGATTATTCTTAACCCATAAACCCTAAACTCTAAACCCTAACCCATAAACTCACAACTCACAACTCAAAACTCAATTCTCATTTATCGTCAAACTCGATATCACCGTCTACGATCACATGCCATGGAAGTCCGCTGACTGCAAGTTTCTCAAGGAACGGATCCGGATCGAACTCCTCAACGTTGTGTACACCGGGTTTAACCCACTTGCCGGTGAGGAACATGTAGGCGCCTACCATTGCCGGGACACCGGTGGTGTAGCTGACAGCCTGAGCACCTGTCTCCTTATAAGCAGCCTCGTGAGAGCAGTTGTTGTAGATGTAGTATGTCGATTCCTTACCCTGCTTGTCGAGCCCGGATATGCGGCATCCGATAGATGTCTCGCCGGTATAGTTTTCTCCGAGAGAACCGGGATCAGGGAGGACAGCCTTCAGGAACTGTATGGGCACGATCTCCTTACCTTCATACATTACAGGGTCGATACGAGCCATGCCTATGTCTTGAATCACACGCAGATGGGTGAGATATTCCTGCCCGAAAGTCATCCAGAAACGTGCGCGCCGTATAGTGGGATAATTGATCACGAGGCTCTCAAGCTCTTCGTGATAGAGAAGGTAAGACTCGCGCTCGCCGATGTTGGGGTAGTTGAGCGGACGGTGGATCTCAAGGTTTTCGGTCTCAACCCATTTGCCATCCTGCCAATACTTCCCTTTCTGTGTGATCTCGCGGATATTAATCTCCGGATTGAAGTTGGTGGCGAATGCCTTGCCATGGTTTCCGGCGTTGCAGTCTACGATGTCGAGATATTGCATTTCAGAGAAATGATGCTTGGCGGCATAAGCCACGAACACAGCAGACACCCCGGGGTCGAATCCGCATCCGAGGATAGCTGTGAGCCCTGCCTTTTCGAATCTCTCGCGGTAAGCCCACTGCCAGCTATATTCGAAATGTGCCTCATCCTCAGGCTCATAGTTGGCGGTGTCGAGATAGTTGACGCCACACTGAAGACATGCCTCCATGATGGTGAGGTCCTGATAAGGGAGAGCGACATTGATACAGATGTCGGGTTTATGACGGTTGAAAAGCTCGCAGAGCTGCTCAACGGAGTTGGCGTCTACCTGATCTGTCTTGATGTTGGGGGCGCCGATACGCTGCGCCAGACGGTCGCACTTCTCTTTTGTGCGTGAGGCGATGACGATTTCTGAGAAAACGTCAGGGTTCTGGGCGCATTTAGCAGCCACAACTGTTCCGACGCCACCTGCGCCGATGATCACAACTTTTCCCATTCTTGTATATTTAGTTTTATGTTTTATGTTTTCAGTTTTCCGTTTTCAGTTTTCCGTTTTCCGTTGTCGGTTGTCAGTTGTCAGTTTTTCGTTTTCCGTTTTCTGTTGTCGGTTGTCAGTTTTCCGCAGATTCATCGGACAACGGGAAACGGACAACGGACAACTCCCAACTATCTTGCAAAAATAATAAAATAATCCCAATTTATGTCGCGTATGCGGGTCGATTGAGAATTTCTTGAATAAATTTTACTAAATTTGCAGTATAAAACCATAAATTATGGAATATTTATTTTCATTAGACAATCTGCCTGAAGCGGCGGCGGCTTTTATAGAGGCAATCGGAGAAAACCGCATCTTCGCTTTCGAGGGGGAGATGGGTGCCGGGAAAACTACTTTCATAACGGAGGTGTGCCGGCAATTAGGGGCATCCGACGATTCAGGCAGTCCTACGTTCAGCATTGTCAACGAATATCGTGCGTCTGACGGTTCTCCAATATATCATTTTGATTTTTATCGTCTTGATTCCCCTGCCGAAGCCTTGGATATGGGGGCGGAAGACTATTTCTATTCAGGACACCTATGCCTGATAGAATGGCCTGACCGGTTAGGTTCGCTCCTCCCGGAAGAGACTGTAGAGGTGAGAATAACGGAAATGCCCGACGGACGGAGGGTTATTAAGTTTTAAGTTTAGAGTTTAGAGTCATTAGTCATTAGTTTATTAGTCATTAGTTTATTAGTCATTAGTTTATTAGTCATTAGTTTATTAGTCATTAGTCATTAATTTATTAGTCATTAGTTATGAATAGTAAGTTTCAGATTATTCTTAAATTATAAACTATAAACCCTCGACCAAAGACCAACGACCAAAGACCAACGACCAACGACCCAAAAACAAAAACCAACGACCGCAATGAAAATAATTGAACTTCAGCAAACCGATTCCACCAACTCATGGCTCTCCGCCCATGCCGGTGAGCTGGAGGGGGAATGTCTTGTGTATGCCCTTTCGCAGACTGCAGGACGCGGTCAGCGCGGCAATTCCTGGGAGTCGGAGCCGGGTAAGAATCTGACGGCATCTATCTTGCTTCACCCTGCAGGTGTGTTGCCGCAATGTCAGTTTGTAATCTCTGAAGCCGTGGCTCTCGCCGTTACGGATTTTCTTGCAGATCTCGGGCTGGACGCAATGGTGAAATGGCCGAACGACATATATGTGGGCGACAGGAAGATTTGCGGAATACTTATCGAACATGCCGTGATGCCCGGGGTGATCATGCGCACGATAGCGGGAATCGGAATCAATATCAACCAGAGGCAATTCGTGAGTGATGCGCCCAACCCGGTGTCGGTGTGGCAGCTGACAGGCAATGAGTATGAAATACCTTCTCTTGCGGAGAAGCTTGCCGCGCATGTGGAAAATCGTATGAAAGAGGTATTTGACGGTACGTTACATTCAGAATTCATGCGCAAGCTTTGGCGTGGCGATGGAAATCTTTATGATTTCTACGACCGCAATGCCGGTGAGCATGTGTCAGCACGGATAAAAAGCGTGGCTCCCGACGGTATGCTGACTATAGAAACCGCTTCCGGAGAGTTGCGGACTTTTGCTTTTAAAGAAATAGAATTTCTCTTATGAATCAGAAATCGGAAAAAGATATTACGCCCGCACAAGCTTCGGGCGCTAAAAAATGGCTTGGAATGGGTGTGCGCTACGGACTTCCGGTGGTGCTGACCGTGCTTCTTGTGGTCTATATGTTCAAGAAGGTCAACTTCTCGGAGATGTGGGGCCTTATCAAGCATGGGGTCGATTATTGGTGGATACTTCTTGCGATGGGGATAAGCGTCTTTTCCCACATCTTCCGTGCCGCGCGATGGAGACTGCAGCTTACCGCCCTGGGAATAAAACCTCCGTTTATGGCGTTGTGTTGCAGCATTTTCGGGTGCTATGCGCTCAATCTTGTCTTCCCGCGCCTCGGGGAAGTGTGGCGCTGCACGTATGTCGCTTCATCTGAGAAAGCGTCGTTTACGTCAGTGCTTGGCTCCATGATCGGCGACCGTCTTGCCGACACATTGATGGTGTTACTTCTGCTGGTGTTGTGCCTTGTGGTGGCTGCTCCCGCCCTTGAGGCGTTTTTGACCAAATATCCGGTGGGGCGTGATCTTGTAGCGCTTGTGTCGGAATGGTGGTTCTGGGCTGTGATTGTCGGCGGTGTGTTGCTATGCTGGATCTTGTTGAGGGCTTTCCGCAATACTAAGGTTGTGATGAAGCTTAAGGAAATGGCTCTCAATATGTGGGAAGGTTTTGCGGTTGTGGCACGCATGAAGGGTCGTTGGAAATTTCTCGGTCTCACGCTTTGCATCTGGGGATGCTATTATTTACAATTATATGTGGCATTCTATGCTTTCGATTTCACACGTGCGCTCTGCACAGGTGAAGGTATGGCGTGGGGTCTTACCCCTTGTCTTGTGGCGTTTGTGCTCAGTTCGATAAGTATGGCGATACCTTCAAACGGTGGACTCGGGCCTTGGAACCTCGCAATCATGTTCGGTCTTGCCATATATGGGGTTAGCGACGCTCAGGGCACGGCTTTCTCCATGCTTCAATGGAGCGGACAGACCGTGATGCTCATTATCCTCGGCATCTACACAATGGCTTATATCTCATTGCGCAAGAAAGGGGGAGTCAGCCAGAAGGAGCTGGCGGAAGCCACCGTGACTGACGCAGAACAACTTTAGTCTCACAACTCACAACTCATAACTCAGATCTCAAAACGGATATGAAATTCAACGACGATACAAACGATTATTTCGACAGCGAGGAATTGCCGGAGGAGCCGGTCAAGGAACCTAAGAAACCTGCCCTGTCTCCCGATGATCCCGACTATTGGGAAGAGGAGGAATCAGAGTGGGACCATCTAAAACCACGCAATCGGGTGAGACCTTGGCTCTGGGCGGGAGGAATAGTGGTGCTCCTCGCGCTCATAACAGGTTGTTGGCTACGCTATTTCAAACCCTACGTTCAGGATGCATACCAGTTTGGATATGTGGAGCATATCGAACGCCGGGGCACAATCTTCGACACTTACGAAGGAGTGTTGATACCATATAAGGAACTTATGGACACCACCCGAATATATAGCCGAGACTTTATTTTCACCGCTTCCGATTCTAAGGTGGCTGCGAGATTGCTAAAGGCTCAGCTTAATGCTATGCCTGTGCGCGTGGAATATAAGAAATATCACGCCACTCTCCCGTGGAGAGGTTCGAGCAAAGTGGTGATCACGGCTGTTGACAGTGTCGATCCGAAGAAGATTCTTCCGCCCGAATTCGCACCACATAAATGATGTTGGCAAAGAATGTTCGTTTGCGAAAGTTGAAATAATTTATCATTCAAAAGATGATTCCGAACAGATTTCGCAATTTTTAATATAAAAATTTGGCGAAAAGTATATGCCGAATAAAAAATAATAGTTAACTTTGCACTCCAAAAGGGGGAAACTCCACAAAACATGCGCGAAAGCGCATAAAAGGCAGGTCTGGTAGCTCAGCTGGATAGAGCAACAGCCTTCTAAGCTGTGGGTCTTGGGTTCGAATCCCAACCGGATCACGAAAGGGTCACTGAAACGACAACGTTCAGTGACCCTTTTTGTGTCCGCAAGCGACTGTAACGGGATCCGATTTTTTACCCGTAAAATAGGGTGATAATCATAGCACTATTTTGCGGGAAGAGCCGTCGGGAAAGACGAGGATGTAGATGCCTTTTTCAAGATTTATGGCTGACTCACGAGGGAATGTGACAAGCTTCACACCTTGAAGGTTGTAGACGGTGTAAGAGCCGCCTGGAGTGGGAGAGATGGAGGCGATACCTGTACCTGTATCGAATTTCCAGGAGTTCAGCAACACAGGGTTGGTGGAAAGATTGGTTATCTTAATGTCGTTTTTACCGGCGGAAAGGGTGATATTAGTGGTATAGTCAGCCCATTCATTCGGTTGTCCGGCGATTGTCAGTTCAGTATTGTTGTCATTTCCCGGTGCTTTAATGCGTAGCGTAGCATCGGCTCCTTTGGCATGAAGAGTAAAAGTATAGGTGCCGCTTGACGGAACGTCAATCCGGTAAGTGGCGGCAGAATATTTGCCCTTTCCTGGATCGGCTGCTGTGAGTTGAATTTGTAGCGGATGGTCGCTTTCAGGGTCTGTGTTAGGGCGCAGGCGTACAATCTGGTCGTCAGTAGTGGCATCGATATAGTCCTTGGCATCGACAATTTCACCGGGGATATAGTATCTGGTGAGGTCAAATCCCGACATGTTCACGAAAACCTTGCCCAGTGTGCTGAGATCGCTGTCTGCATTATTGGTTTCAAACACGCTCATGTATGGATACTCCGAGGCATTGGCGTTTGCCATGAACCAGGCATACCCCTCCACCAAATCGCTCTGTTCCATTTTCTGGATGCGTTGGGTCATCTGGTCGATCTGATTGTCAACATTAGTCACGAAACCGTCTTTGTCTCCTTCCCAGGAGCAGAATTCGGTAAGCATCATGCGCGGATAGTGTCCTGTTGCCTCTTTTACGGAGGTGAGAAGTTCCACGATACTGGGATATTTCCTGTCGTTGCCGTCTTTGAAGATGTCGGTGTAGAAGTATTCATTTACGAACCAAGAGTTAGCACCGTACCAATTCATGTAGCAGTGGAGTGCGAGGCAGTCTATCTTAGGGAGACGACTCTTTGCTTCTTTATAGGAACGGATGAATTCATCAAGCCAGTCGTATATTCCCCAAACCCGAGCACCTACCTTTTCTCCGGAGAAGTTTAGGGCGGGAGCTACGAGGCGGAGGTCAAATTCCGAGGCGATGTCTTCCAGAACTTTCCATAGTGAAGCCGCCTCCGCCGGTGTCATGTTTGCCTGGGCGGCGAAGTTTGGTTCGTTGAATCCAAGAAGGTATTTTGCGGAACTGTGTTCCTTTATATAGTTGTGTATGGAGGTTTCGTTGAAGTTGCGTCCCCAAGCCATCGGGATGAACATTATGCCGTTCTCATTGCCGAGCTTATCGGCAGTCCCCAGCGGGGTCTCGCCCCAGGTATAGATCCATGATACTCCCGGCAGGAGTTTGTCGATTGGAGCATTGGAGAGTTTCTGTGTCTTTTCGTCCCAACCTATACCACGTTTGGGGCTTTTTATCTGCGCCGTTGCCGTAGACAAGATGGTCACCAGACAGCAGAATATAATGGCTTTGGATTTCATGCCAATGAATTTTATTCGAAAGATGGTGTTAATGTTAGGCAAGTAAATTGGGCGATGAAAAACGATGAAGCACCATAGGCAATGTATCAATTGTTCTTTCCTTTGTTCTTGGTTTTGGCATTGAGGGCTTTGATGGTGTCGAGGTAGGCTCTTTCTACCGGCGATAGTTCCCTTATCTGAAATTTGCGGTATTCCTCGCGAGCTTTGTCCATTGCCTGCTGATGGCTGACGGAGCCTGGACCTTTGAGCAATGCTTCGCCGGTTGATGAGAGTATCGTGTCGAGTTGCCGCACATAGTCATCCATATACATCGGGCGACGTTTCATCGCCTGAATTTCGGCAAAATCGAAATATCCGGAAACAAGATTGTTGAGAATCTTCAGTTCATTCTCACTAAGATAATTCTTGGCTATCAGTGCATCTCGCAGTGTCGGATGATCTCCCTTGAATGATGTCAGCCCCATCATCGGTGCATCCGAATCGGCCCGCTTAAAAATCACCTCTGCTGCAGTGTTGCCATGTGATGCAAAGTGAAGTTTATTCTGCACAATCTTGAAGAACTCAACCGAAATCTCCGAACGGGGATCATAATCAACAGCTGTAGCGTATAAATCGAGCACCTGTCGGTACATTACTTTTTCAGATGATCGGATGTCACGAATACGGTCGAGCAGCTCGCGCCAGTAAGCGCCACCGCCATTGCCCTTAAGTCTTTCATCATCCATCGTAAACCCCTTGATTATATACTCCTTAAGCCGCTTCGTAGCCCACCTTCTGAAGTGCGTGGCAATCACCGACTTGATTCGATATCCCAACGAGATAATCATATCGAGATTATAGAATGGAATCTCACGAGAAACCTGACGCGAACCTTCCAGACGAACCTGTAAGAAATTCTTACAAGTTGCCTGTTCTTCTAATTCTCTATCCGCATATATGTTGCGAATATGCTGGACTATATTGGGGCGAGTTGTCTGATAAAGTTCAGCCATCTGTTGCTGAGAAAGCCATACAGTCTCTCCGGTAAATTTCACATCGATATGAGTTTGACCATCCTCGCTTTGATATATGATTATCTGGTTGTTGTCATCCATGATTCAATAAAATTCCTTTAATCCACAAATTTAGCAAATATATATGATTATTTCAACATCATTGGAAAAGGTATGAGGTAAAGTCCAGTAATTTAGCTATAATCACACATATCGGATCATGGATTGAAATTTATACAAACTAATTCAAAATAATTTCTCCCAAAATTGATTTCAGTAGTTTGCAATTTAGGCCTTTAGAATGGATATTGCTATTTCTGTCGTGTCGGGTCGCAACCCTTTGTAGTGATTTGTGGTTACCAGATGTGTTGCTTGATCAGCGTTAAATTGTAAGTAATCCATATCATCAATTATTACGTAATTTGTGATATTTCGGTGAATATTCAGCCATTTAGCAATCTCATTGCCTCTATAAATAGAACTTTTCGGGGTAACGCCTGCCAAAATGCCCGGCATATTGCGCAGTTTCCACATCAGAATAATTCGCCAAATTGACAGATAATTTCTCCATGAAGATGTAACGACAATTCTCGCTTCTGTTTTATCAACAATTCTTTTTAGGCAATCAACACATTCGGGATCAAACAATCTACCCCAATAATCAGAAGTCTTGCTTTTCGTCTCTCTTAATAGGTCAAGATAATTATCTGTTGAAAGAACACCGTCAAAATCCAGGAATATAATTGGACAATCTGGATTCTTCCTAATCATAAATGCTGCAACACTAATAATATTCTTAATGATTTCCTTCATCGTTAGAATAATTCGGAATGGGTGCCGAAACGAACGAGCTTGATGATGCCTTCTACTTTATCCCACCAAATCAGCAATGTGTCACTTTCGACATGGCATTCCATATAGCCACGATAATTGCCGGTCAAAATGTGAGGCTTGTTTTCAGCCGGAATCGGTAGCCCATTCACCAGCAATTTGAGAATATCCTCAAGTTTGTCGATTATCTCAGTTTTGTGTTTATAACGCTTGAGGTCTTTTTTAAACTGGGATGTGAGTTTGAGAGTATTCATAACGAATCTACGAAATCTCGGAAACTACCGAGATCAAGTGTTTCAAGATTATCAGAATTTTCGGCTTCCATCATGGCAGCGAGAGTGGTCTTGTTGGGACGTTCTGCCACGAATGCCATCAGTACGCTCTCCACAAGATTATTGAGACTGCGGTTATGACGCTTAGCCTCCTCCTGGAGTCGCTTAAGAAGATCTTCGCTCAGACGGAATGAGGTCTGTTTTCTGGGAATTGATGCCGTATTCATATTCTTAAATTTTATAGTATCACAAAGATAATACATTTGTATAACACCTGCAAGTCAAGGATGTTTTGAGAGTCATGGTGGTGAAAGTTTTTGGCAATAATGGTAATTTCAATGCTCAAAATGAACTATGTATTATATTATGAATATCTGCTGATGGCGAATGGTCGTTAATCTATAAAATCCCATAAATCGACGTAATATCTAAGCACCGAGGCGATTTGT
>CAJTZQ010000091.1 GCA_910583795.1 uncultured Muribaculaceae bacterium | reverse complement strand
GTGCCTTATACCAAAGAGGTCGCAGATTACTGTGACCCTTTTTCTTGTGGTGATGAAGATTTAGATGAATTTTTCAGCCATGACGTGTTTCTATATGAAGAAGAATTGCTCGGCAAAACATACTGTTGGATAAGCAGGGATAATGAGCGTGAGATAGTGGCTATAGCCACGCTTTCCTATGATGGAATAAAGACATATACGCTTGATAATCCGTCACGCAACTCACTCCAGCGCAAGATCCCACAGCAGAAACGCCACCGCAGCTATCCGGCTGTTCTGATAGGGCGTCTTGGTGTCAATAAGCTATTTCAAGGACAAGGACTGAATGTCGGCACTCAGTTGATGGATGTCCTTAAATATTGGTTTGTAGATGAAAATAATAAAGCGGCTTGTCGATATATGCTCGTGGACGCTTACAATACGGATTCTACAATTCACTATTACACTAAAAATGGTTTTAAACCATTGTATAAGACTGAGCAAAGCGAAAAATATGCTTTTGGAATATCAGAGGATGACGCTTTGAGGAGTCGTGTTATGTTTTTCGGCTTAAAGATGATTACGGCATAAAGTGACACACCTGTCGCAATCTCATTGAGATGCCGGCTGTTTAATTAATGTTTGGGTTCTACGTGGATGTAGAAGTGTTCTTTGTCGGATTCAGTTGCCGGAGCTTGCATCACGATTGCTCTTGTGGTTTCATTCTCGTAAAGTTTACCGGGTAGATCATCGGGCGTGAGATGTCTGAACATTTTATTCACTTCTGATTTGTCGTATTCAATCCAATGCCCTAAATGCTGCGAGAGCAGATGTTCAAGCCGGGTACGCTGCCAGTTAAGCTCTATATCATCACCCCAATTGTCGCGGAACTTTATATAAATATTCACGCTATTCGACTTGTCAGACTCTGTCACAGCGTTGAGTTGATACTCTGAGAATCCATCAAGTTGACAATAAATGGTCTGCGTTGTCCCGAGATCGGTCAGATATATAAAATTATTCCAGTCAAAACAAAGGAAATCACGGTCTTTCAGATCAAACTCAACCGAATCTGTGCATATTGCACGACCGTTTTTATATCCCGTGAGGATGGTCTTATGGATGCCGGTGTTGAAAAAGTGGCTTCCCCACTGGGAAACCAAGTGTTCTACTGAAGAGCTTCCGTTTTTCTCTTTTTCATATACCTTGAAAGTTTCCGGGAAGTCAGGAGAGCTCCACACTATAGAATCGTAATACTGATAGCGTTTTAAATCAGTGGCTTCATATTGACCGTCGGGTCTCACAATCCTGAAGCCGATAAAATCGAAAGGGGCGGGTGAGGAGAAGGCAGGGTTATCGTTATATTCCTTTCCGTTGAACGACATGTGAGAATAGAGCGATAATTTGAAACTGCAATCGTCAAGGACGTCTTTGTTGTCGAAGACTACAGGGGAATCGGAATCTTTTGCGACAGCTATTTCTTTAGTTTCGTATACCTCGGATACACCGTTTTCTGTCACGACGGATATAAGATTGGTATCATCGATTGCATAGGGGATCATGACGCTGCCGTTGCCGTCGGTGTCAAGTTCTACCGTTTTGCCAAGAGATTCTTTATTGACGCCAAAAGCCATTGTGTTTATGATTTTTAGACTTTTGTCGGCTGTGAAATTTTTCAGTTCGGTTTTAATCTCTTTCTTCTTGGGGAAGAAGAGGTTGACATTGTGATTATCCCCTTGTCCAAAATTTTTGTATATCCCATAGCTATAAACGGTGCCTTGATACCCAAACTCCGAAGGCATAATGTAGTCGTCAGGCGATAGCCCTTTCAGGTCCGCAAGAATACAGTATGACTGGTTAGGATTGTTATCGTAGGAAGATTTATCTTTTTCCGGTTCGAAAAACAACTCATAAAATCCATTGCTGTCTGTAGTCCCTTTCGCCTTATGGATAGTGGTTTGCGGTCCGAGCCAATATGATTCATAGTAATCAATAGAAACAGGTATGTTGGCTAAAGGTTTTCCGGAGGTAGTGGTTATGACACCGGTTACGGTGACGCTTGTAGCGGTAGGGGCAGAGATGAAATCGTCTTTCTCACAGGATGAAACCGCCAGAGCTATTGTCAGAGACATGATAAATGTCTTGAATGAAAATGATCTTGTCATCTTGATATGATTAATTCAACTTTCGCAAGCAAAAGTTGAGGGTCATGGGGTTATAATGTTAAAAGGTTAATCTATAGTTGTGGAAAGATATCCGGCTTCCAAGGATATTCCTGTATAAATATAACCATTTAACCTCTTAACCTTTAACTTTAAGTGAGATTGCGAAACTTAAATGATTAAAATATTATGCAGCTTGCAGGCATACGGCTGCAAATTTAAGCATAATATTTGAAAAATCATTAAAAAAGAAAAGATTATTCTGTGTGTCCTCTTGATTCGTCAATGGAAGAAGAGTTGCCAGACGGGGGCGGCATGCCTGAACATTTCAACGTCCTCCTGCAGTAGAGCCTCCCAAATTATCATTCCCTTCAAGAAGTCGGTTTGCCTCACGTTTCTGTTTTCCCCATTTCAATGTGGCGTGGAGCTGAATCCCTACCATTCGTTCTACGAACGGAGAGCGCATGATACTGCTATATGAATAATTGGCATCAAGGCTTGTCTCTTCTTGGTTATACCGTCCGAAAGGCATAAGCATGAATACTCCGGCGGTGTAATCTTTCCATGTGTATTGCAACATTATGGTGTTAAATGACTCAGGACGACTTATTTTTTGAGCCCACAGGGAGTTGGTTGCCTGGTTAAGACTGAAGAGAAAATTAAATCCCCAATGTCTCAGCATCACCTGTGCACTGCCTCCCCATGCGGTGATTCTATGGCGAAAGTTCTTCCCTTTGGTATATTGTCTCGAAAACCCTACATCGCCTTCGAGGAAAAGCCATTCCGGTATTGCCTCAATGCTTGTGGCGAAGTTGAACCCGAAATCAAAATAACTTCCGTCGTTGGAATATGTCTGCATCAGCCTGTTATCCTCCCAGTATGAATATTTATAGATAGGATTGTCGACTGTGCGCATTGTGGCTTTAAGGTTAAAATTGACACGGGGTATGTTTATGCTCCATGCAAGATTGTAGCGAAACCATGAATATGGTTTTAAATCCGGATTGCCATATTGGTATTGTATCGGGTCAAGCTGCTGCACCACAGGGTTGGTCTGCCCGAGAGAGGGTGTTGAACTTGTGCGTGTGAAACTGGCACGTAATGTCGACCAGTCTTTCCGCCACATAAGTGAAATTTTAGGCTGTATTTCCCATGAAGTTGTGCCTCGCTCAGATTCTCTCATATATATGTCGGTGTATTGGGCGCCAATACCTCCTGTCATCGAGACATTTTTAATGCGGTAGCTATATTCCCCGAAAAAATACAATGCATCCTGCCGTTGGTGAAAGATCGAGTTGTCTGATGAGACATATTTCGAACGGTTGCGGCTGCCATTCCATTTTATACCTCCGGTGATGGATGCAGACCTCCATTCTTTTATATAATTCCCTTCTACAGAAAAACCAAGATTGTTATCTATGATAGATGTGGTTATGTCTGATAATGATTCTGATTCTTTAATTTCGCTTTCGATATATCGTGAGCCCGGTTTGCCATGCCGATAGCTGGCGGTGGCATTGAAGGCTAATGTTTGTTTATGACCGATTTTATGGTCAATGTAAAACTCGAAAGTGGGTCGCACAAACATATTGAAAGTGGTTGAAGAAAGATAATGACTTTCATTTTTTGTCCCGGAAACTGTTTCAAGCATACCTTCATAACGTAAGGTATTTGGATTCTGGTAGTTCATGCGTACGCCGGTCCAGATCGTAGTTTTGGAAGGGTTTATATATGAATAGCTTATTCCGCACCATGTCTGGTTGTTGTTATACTCTCCCCCTATTGGTGACTCGACTCTTCTGAGGGTTTGTCCATTTGAAAAATGAAATATTTCATCATAATCGCGATGCATTGGCACATGGTCGCGTATCTGAGTCTCGTCGTAGATGCTCCACTGCGATTTCCCTTTGTTTATCTTTATGTTGCCCAGATAATTACCTGAAGGCAATTCTTTGCACCATAACATGGTGCTTAAACTTACTGACCCACCCGAAGAAGGATTTTTGACGATGATATTCAGCACGGCGTTAACATCCTTATAGCGCAAGCCGGGATTCTCAAGATATTCCACTTTGACAATGTTTTCGGCAGAGAGATTAAGCACATCCTGCACGGCTACCTCCCGTCCGTTGATTCGCAATTGTACACTCCCGCCGGGATTCGACACTGTGTTGAGTAAAGTGTTAACTGATAATGCCGGTATATTCATATTTTGAAGTAGCGACAGACCATTGGGCGAAACCTTACGTGCCTGTGCAGAAGGGGAGTAAACATCACGATCTGCCTTATGCACAACAGGAGAAGCAACAATAACCAATTCCTCAAGCTCCCGTAAAATTACAGAATCTCCGGGCAGTGAATCCGTCTTTATCGGATTCTGTGCCTCCAAACTGATCGCAAGCGCCATAAACGCCATTAAAATAGAAGTCTTATACATAAAAATTTGAGGAAAAGGGAAATATTAATATTTGAAAACTCAAAATTAATCAAATTAAGTGAATATTTGATATTTTTAATTTACCCCCCCCATATTTAATATTTATTAACATGTTTTATGGATATGGTTAACTATTTAGTGTGTATGCTGAATAGTTACGAATTTTGAAAAGCAATGCTAATTATTGACAAAAATAATTTGTGACATAAGGTGAAATCCATCAATAAGCATTATATTTGTGAAATATTTGTTGTATATGCAAAAGTAATGGATTATGGAGCAAGACAATACTTATATCATGTTTGATTGGGCGATGAAGCACATGCTTCGTGATAAAGCCAATTTCGGTATCCTCGAGGGTTTGGTTTCAGTCTTGTTGGGAGAAGAGATCACCATTGTGGAGCTCCTTGAGAGCGAAAGCAATCAGGTATCGGACAACGACAAGTTTAACCGTGTGGATATTAAGGCGAAAAACAGTAAGGGACATCTTATTATAGTGGAAGTCCAGCTCACACGACAGCTCCATTATCTTCAGAGGATTCTTTATGGCACGTGTAAGGCAATTACTGAACATATTAACATCGATCAAAAATATGATCAGGTAAAGAAAGTGTATTCCATAAGTATTCTTTATTGTGACTACGGACAAGGGGATGATTATGTATACCATGGAGAGACCCGATTCAAAGGGATTCACACAGGAACGGATCTTATGGTGACTTTAAAGGAGGATGGCGTTATTGTGCCTCATTTGCCGAGAGAGGTTTTCCCGGAATATTATCTTGTGCGTGTCAATGTCTACGACAAGATTCCAGAAACTCCACTCGACGAATGGATGACATATCTAAAGACAGGCAAGGTAAAAGAGGATACTCGTACTCCCGGACTTCAAGAAGTAAAGAAGAAACTTCAATATCTATTGATGTCGCCCAAAGAACGTAGGGAATATGACGCACATATTGACACTATCATGGTGCAGAATGATGTGCTTGACACAGCCCGAGAGGAAGGTCTCGCCGAAGGTTTGGAGGAAGGTAAAAAAATTGGCAGAGCCGAAGGATTGGAAGAAGGGAGAGCCGAAGGGAGAGCCGAAGGAAAAGCGGAAGGCAGAGCGGAAGGTCTTGCCGAGGGACTGGAGGAAGGAAAGGCTGAAGAACGTAGAAACACGGCACTTAAGATGATTTCAATGGGAATGAGCAATGAGATTATAATAAGTCTCACAGGTCTTTCTGAAAAAGAGATAAATTCACTCCGTGATTTTTAGTTATAAATCTTTTTCAACATAAGTCAAAAGTAAACATAATCTAATGGAAGAAGAGCTCCCAGACGGGGGCGGTGCGGAAGAGAGGGATAGCCGAGGGTAGGAGAGTGAGTCTGCATTCCCGGTAACGGCTTGATTCGGAAGGATCGAAAAACGGGGTGCCGCAATCGAACGGAGCGGGTTCCGGACTTTCGCATACAATCTCTTCAAGATTGTCGCAACCAATAAAAAGATATTCCCCGAGAAGATTATTGTTGGCGGGAAGAACCGCACGCCTAAGCGACTTGCAATCTGAAAAAGCATACGACTCCAGCTCTTTTACTGAAGAAGGTAGCATGATCTCTTTCAGATTGAAACAACGGCTGAACACATTGCTTCCGATATGTTCCACACTGTCGGGAATATTTATAGTGTCAAGACCGGAGCAATACGCGAAAGCATGACTGCCGATATCTTTTATTCCGGAAGGAAGAGAAACGGATTCCAGACCTGAATCCCATGCACACAAATAGCGTGGAATAACAGTAATCCCATTGGGAATTACAAGCGACTTTAGCGACGAGCATTCCCTGAATGCCCCTTCGCCCAGTGAGGTGAGGGATGATGGCAAAGATATTGATTCAAGCGACTCGCACCCCAAAAACGCATAATCTCCGATTGACTTAAGTCCGGCTGGAAGAATTATACGTTTCAGATTGCTACAGTCGGCAAATGCATAATCCGGAATAGATGTTACGCTGTCCGGCACAGTTATTACCGAGTCATTGCAACATACTCCTGACTTTTCGCATACAGAACGCTGGAAAACATAAGGTGTCTCAGCAGCCATAACGGCTGATGAGACACCTATTATTATTGTTATGATTAACTTATTAACCTTGCTCATGTGGCAAAGTTAATAAATTCTTTTGAATTATGCATTATTGAAGGCAAGAAGCGCGGATTGCGGAAATCACAGCCTTGGTGAAACCGTTTTCCTCAAGGGCATTAAGACCCTTGATAGTGATGCCGCCGGGGGTGGTCACCTTGTCGATCTCTGTTTCAGGGTGTGAGCCGGTTGAAAGCAAAGCTGCCGCTCCTATGGCAGTGTGTGCTGCGACTGTTGTGGCAAATGAGGGTTTCAATCCGAATTCGACACATCCTTCTGCAGCTGCGTGGATAAATCTCAAGAAATAAGCGATGCCGCAAGATGCGAGTGCGGTGCATGCCGGGAGGTCATATTCGTTCACCACAAATGCCTTGCCTGAACGATTGAAGATCTCTTCAACCTCTTCGAGTTTTTCTTGAGGCACACGCGGACCTGCGCAAAGGAAAGTGACGCTCTTGTTGTACATTATAGCAATGTTTGGCACCACTTTAATCACCTGCAGATCCTTCTCTTCTGCATTTAGTTTTTCTCTGAGGTCCTTGATCGGGAGTGTGGCAACTACTGATATTATCAGAGTGTCAGGTTTGATGTGGTCAAGAATCTCTTCAATCAAACCGTCAACGACAAACGGCTTGACTGCAAGGACGATCATATCAGCATCGGTCACAGCCTCAACATTCGATAAAGTCGTCTCAATGTCAGGGAGTTGAGTTTTGATTCTGTCCAATGAAGACTGAAATGCGTCGGAGCATACTACACGGTCACCATGTCCCATCAGGGACGCTGCGATTGCGGAGCCGATGTTGCCGGCTCCAATTACTGCTATCTTTTTCATTCTGAACAATACTGCCGGTGTTGTTTGGTCCGGCTGTTATATTAACGGAGCAGGTGGTGGGGTTTATTGCGTCTGTTAATAAATTATAATAGAAATATTGGAATGTCGGGCAGCCCTACCGTAAGAACTGCCCGACATTTAGTGATTGCGACTTAAAAATCAGCTTTCTGAGATATTATTCAACAGGTCGATTTTCCCTTCGTTTACAAGTTTCAGAATCAGTTCACCGAAAAGGGTGTTCTGCCAGGCAAACCAGGGACGGGTGAATTTTTCCGCATTGTCTTTGTGGAAAGATTCATGTATAAATCCTGTGCCTGCTTCCGTGTCCATAACCATTTTTATGCAGTCTGCGATTTCCTTGTCGTCTTGGCTTGTGAAAGCTTTCATCATGATGCTCATTGGCCAGACCATGTCATAACCCACATGAGGACCTCCGATACCTTCCCCTGCCTCTCCGCTGAAGAAATAAGGATTATTTTTACTCCAGATAAATTTACGGGTGTTGAGATATATAGGGTCATCTATGGCAACATCGCAAAGATAGGGGAGCGACATCAGGCTCGGGGCGTTAGAGTCGTCCATCAGATACTGGCTGCCAAACCCGTCGACCTCGAAAGCATAAATGGGTCCGAATTCCGGATGGTTACAGATTGCATATTTCTTTAAAGCTCCGTCAACTTCATTGGCAAGGTCTGTGCAGCGTTTTGCCATATCAGGCTTCTTGTTGACTTCAGTCAGGATTTCAGATGCCTTACGCAGCACGGAGACTGCAAAAAAGTTTGAGGGCACAAGAAATTGAAGGGTTGTGGCATCATCGCTGGGACGGAATGCCGACACAATGAGTCCGCAGGGCTTCACCGGTGAACCAAGTCCGTCATTATTGAGGGTGTCGAGGGCGCGCTCTGTGACACGCTGGAATTTATAGGGACCGACTCCGTCTTTGCGTTGCTGTTCCGTGAATGTGGTCAGGATTTTGTTAATCGTCTCAATCCAGGTGGTGTCGAAAATGGAATCGTCGCCGGTCACTTTCCAATATTCGTATGCCAATCTGATAGGGTAGCAGAGGGAATCTATTTCCCATTTTCTTTCATGCACCTCCGGCTTCATGTCGGTAAGGTCGCTCATCCATTCCCCTCCTGTCGGTCCATCGTTAAAGGCGTTCGCATATGGATCGAGAATAATACTCTTGAACTGACGGCGTATCACCCCCTCGATCATGTCTTTGAGTTGCTTGTCGGAATTGGCGAGCTGTACATACGGCCACACCTGTGCTCCGGAATCACGCAGCCACATGGCGTGGATATCGCCGGTGTAGACAAACGTGTCATGATTGCCGTCTTCATCTATACGATAGTGCACTGTGGTGTCGATAGTGTTGGGAAAGCAATTTTCAAACATCCAGGCGAGCTTTTTGTTGGTCAAAAGCTTTTTCACACGTTTGATTTCCTTTTCCACTGCTTCTGAATGGAAGAGGCGATCTTTCTTTGGAGGACGGTTTGTTTTAAGGTTTCTATCCGTGGTCCTCACTGTTGTGTTGTCGGCGGCGCAGCCCGGGATTTCCGCGGCATAGACGCCAGACGCTCCGGCAGATATCACTGCCCAGGAAATTGCAATAAGGATTTTTTTCATTCTGAAAAAGGTTGTAAATTGTTTAGTGCAAAATTAAACACTGCGGAGCAAAATGCTGTATTCCGCATTGACAACTATGTATATAAAAATCCTTATTTTCAGAATAAATACAAAATTGGCGCGAATGGACACATATATCCGTCCCTTAATTTTGCCCCCCTCTTAAAGGAAGGAGGCTTGATCAGAGGTCTGCATCTTTCGATTGGTTTGCGGAGCGATATTCTTTAGGTGTGGTGTTATAGCGTTTTGAGAATTCCTTATAGAAGTGCGATCTGTTGGTGAAGCCGCATCGATAGATTATCTCCTGCACCGTCAGGGATGTGGTGAGCAAAAGTTTTGCCGCATAATGTATGCGATGATTTTTGATAAAATCGTTGGGTGAGACTTCACCCACCTCTTTAAACTTGCGATATAGATTGCGGCTGCTTGTCTTAAGGTGCAGGGCGATCTGTTCGGCGGAAAGATCGTTGTCGTCGATATGGGCATCGATGAAATCCGTCACTTTTGTCAGGAAATCCTTCTCTTCCCTGTGCATAAGTTTTCCTCCGCTGAATTCAAATGTGCTTGCAGAAGAGTTGTAGTATTCCTTCAGGTATTCCCTGTTTTCCAACAGACGCTTCACTATTGCCTTGAGATAGCTCACGCTAAACGGCTTGCCGATATATGCATCAGCTCCTGCCTCGATACCTTTTATTTTCTCATCGTTGCTTGTCTTGGCAGACAGAAGCACGAGAGGTATGTGCATGGTGTGTTTGTTCCCCTTCACTTGTCGGGCAAACTCTGTGCCGTCTGTGCCCGGCATCATTATGTCGCTGATTATTAGGTCTGGGGGAGTTTCCTTTAATATCACGATCCCTTCGTCGGCATTTTCCGCTGTGACCACATTATATTGGGTGAGACTGTCACGGAGCAATGTCAGAATCTCTTTATTGTCGTCTACCACAAGAATCCTTGCCCCTTCGTTGATCTGTTTGGCAGGAGTGTGCTTTTCTTCGGTTGATTCAGTATTGTCTGTGCATGAAGAGTCGTGATCATCTTTATAATCGGTGGCAGTGGATTGCGATTCGATGCTTTCAGTGACGGTGAGCTGAGGAAGCACTACAATAAATTCCGCGAACTTGCCTACCTCGCTATCGATCGATATTTTGCCGTGAAGCATGTCTACCATGCTGTGACAAATTGCCATCCCGAGTCCGTTTCGGCTTGAGATCCCCTTGATTGCATTTTGTTCCACGTTGTCAAGCACCGTGTATCGGTTGAATATGCGCTTCTTGTCTTCCTCCCGGATACCCTTGCCGGTGTTGTAGACACTGATATGCAGTCTGCCGTCTGTCTCCTCGACGCCGATTTTAATTGTGCCACCCGGATTTGTATATTTGAATGCGTTTGAAATAAGATTATTGAGAATCTTTTTCAGACAACTGTAATCGGAATTCCAGACAATATCCGGCTTTATGTCATTTATATAATTTATGCTGTTCCTCTCCGCCAGTTCGGAAAACGAGTCGTAAGTCTCTGTGCAGAGTTCGCTGACTCCGACTTTCCTTACTTTAATCGATTTATGCCCTGTTTCTATTCTGCGGAAATCAATTAGCTCTTGAATGAGATTGTTAAGCCTTTTAGCGTTAGTCTGAATCAACCCGACATATCTTTTGATATAATCGTCAGAGCCGATATATTCCATTATGCGCTCGCATGGTCCGTAGATAAGGGTCAGTGGAGTGCAGAACTCGTGAGTGATGTTTGTAAAGAATCGAAGTTTCTCTTCATACACCTCCTCCTTGTGAGCCTGCTCGAGATGAAGCATCTGCTTCTCCTGTTTTTCTTTCTGGCGGCGCAGGTATGACATCAGGATAACGGCGGCAATGCCGAGGATAATAAGCAGATAGATAAATTTAGCGAAGCCTGTGAGATACCAGGGAGCCTTTACTATAAGTTTCACAAGATAAGGATCGCTCTCTATGCCTGTGGCGCGGTTCACGTATTTTACGTTCAGGTTATACGTGCCATGGTTCATATGGTTGAATGTGATTGTAGGGCTTGCCCCGTTGCTTATCCATTCATCGCCGTCAAGGGTATAATAATATGTATAATTTTCTCCGTTGATAAAATCCGGAGCCACCAATGTGAGTGAGAAATGGTTTTGTTCAGGTTCGAATATGAGTGTATTTTTTTTGCCCGAGGTCTCAAGATGGTCGTTGAGAGGAACTTCTTCTCCTGAAATTTTCAGTTTAAGAAGGGATAGCCTCGGGACGAAAGGTTCTTCGGGAGCCGTATAAGTTTTATGTTTGATGACAGTTACAATGCCGTTGATTCCACCGAGAATCAGTGTGTTGTCGGTTTTGAAACTTGCTCCGTCGCTAAATTCAGTAACGTTTATGCCATAGTTTTTTCCATAGGTCAGAGATTCATAGGTTTCGGGATTGATGCTCACAATGCCGTTGTTGGTTGTCACCCATATTTTCCCGTCGCTTGCAGATATGATCTCATGAATTGTGTTGTTGGTGAATCCATATTCAGATCCGGCAAAACGCTTCTCATTTCCCGGAGAGGATTTTACGACTCCGCTTCCTGTGCCAAGCCAGAAAGTGTCTCCTGTTTTCAAGGCATCGAAAATATCTTTGACTCCGTTTGTCCCGAAATCATTTTTAAGAGGTATGGAAGTCAGCTTGTCGTTTTTTATTTCAAACATTCCCTGTCCACGGTTGCAAAAGTAAAGATTCCCTTTGTCGTCGGTCACTATAGAGAAAAACTGGTTTGAGGAGAATGCGCCGTTGTCGAGTGCATATTTTTTGACGTCTGAAAGACGTGGATGCTCCCTGTCGCCTGATATTTTAATCTTTGCCACCCCTTGTCCAAGTGTACAGAGCCAAAGCGTGGAGTCGTTTGTTTCCAAAACACCGTGCACATATTTCATATTCGGATTAATCTATAAAATCCCAGAATCAGGCGTAATATCAAGGCCGGCGGCTTCGACAA
>CAJTZQ010000090.1 GCA_910583795.1 uncultured Muribaculaceae bacterium | reverse complement strand
TTTTGGAGCATTTTCACGCTATTTGCATAGTGGCTGATTCTGGGTTTTCTTTAGTTAAAGGAGCTTTATGGCTTCGGGTATATGTGGATATTGAATCAGTCGCGGGATCGTAACAAGTGATTCCGTCTTCCGAACTCATCCAGATTTTCCCGTAATTGTCTTCCTCAATTGATTTTATATTGATGGAGTAACCGTTGGATATAGGATAAATTTTAAAGTCGTCATAATTTTTGGAAGAAGTCTTCACGACCCCTCCACGGGTTGCAATCCAGATGTTTCCCTTTGAATCTTCAAAAATAGAGTTGATAGTGTTTGACGGCATACCTTTTAATACATTCAGATTGCTGGTGTCGTTACTCTGATTGTATACGATTGTTATTCCTTTCCCGAATGTGCCGATAAGTAAATTTCCTGATTTGTCTTTATGTATACACGTCACATATCTGTCTTTCAATTTGTTATTTATGTCCTCTTCTAAGGTCGCAACTTTCCCGTTATTCATTCTATAAAGTCCCTTGTGGGTTCCGATAAGCATATCGCCGTTGTCTTCCTCAAGAAAACAGCAAATCTCTCGGTCTATTGAATTGATTTTTGATATATTTCTGTCTTTAAGGTTCATTATATAGGCGCCTGAATTGTAAGTCCCTATCCAAAGATTGTTTTTAGAGTCTGCATATAGTGCCTTGACCGGTGTATTGGCATAAAATGTGTTTTTAGGAAGTGGGATACGTTCTATTTTATTGCCGTTGATTATTGCTATTTCTCGTTCTCCTGCCATCCAGACATTCCCTTTTCTGTCAGTGGTCATGCTCCATACGGTTGGTCGTGTCTGATTATTAATCGATTGTCCTAAAACAGGCATTTGTCTCACAAAAGGAGGATCATATCCGGCAACGTCAATTCCGTCGCTCTGATAACCTATCCATTTATTACCGAAGGAGTCTTTAAATAATACGTATGGCGACGACGAATACAAGGTTTCCTGCGGATTCCCTTTAGTGTCAGGGGTAATATTGGTGAATTTAATATTCCCGCCTGAAAAGCGGTCACCTTCAAAAATGCTTATACCCCCTTGTGAAGTGGCTATCCAGATTTCTTCACTATCCATATTAGTGATACTTCTTACTGCACCCGGAAGAATTGAATTCGGATAGTCAGCGTGTGTGAACGATATGAAGTTTTCTGAGCGCGGATTAAAAATAGATATCCCGTTTTCTGTGCCGACCCAGATATAGTTGTCCTTATCAACATATATGGAATAAACTGTATTTCCTCCGATTGATTTTTCATCAAGCAGGCACAAGAGTATTCACTAAATGGGACAGTGCTTGATCCAGCCGGAGAACCAGTTATTGGTGCTACCGTGAGAACTAAAGAAAAGCCTACACATGGCGTAGTGACCGATATTGACGGTAAATTTGTCATTTCGGTCGAAAAAGGCAATACTCTCGAAGTGTCATATGTAGGTTTCAATACCGAATCCGTGGTAATTTCAGGGCAGAATGATATCGAGATCAAGATGACTGAAAACAGTCAGATGCTTGATGATGTCGTGGTGATCGGTTATGGCGTTCAGAAAAAAAGTGATGTGACCGGATCTGTCACTTCCGTGGGTAAAGAAAGGCTTTCTAAACTGCCTGTCAGCAACGTGCTTCAGGCAATGCAAGGTGCCACGTCAGGTGTTACAATCCAGCAGTCTTCGTCAATCCCGGGTGATGCTCCTTCCACTCTTGTCCGCGGTCAAAATTCAATCAATGCGAATTCAGGTCCATATGTGGTTGTTGATGGTATTCCTATCAACAATACCGGTGGTTCTCTTGCAGATATTGCTCCAAATGACATTGAATCAATTGAGATTCTTAAAGATGCGTCTGCCACTGCAATTTATGGTACAAACGGCGCAAACGGTGTTATCCTTGTCACTACAAAACGCGGTAAGGAAGGTAAGGCTAAGGTGACTTACAGTGGATTATGGTAAGGCTGGCAACGAGGCAATATCTGTTTATGAGACCCTTCTTAAACTTAACGTTGAAAAATTCGCTATGGGCGGTGGGTCTGTAGTTGGTCTCATCCCTTCTACAAGAATGGATAACAAGAATCTTTCCTGGGAAACTACAAAGACTTTCAATATCGGTATAGACTTCGGATTCCTCAATAACAGGATAACAGGTAATATTGATTTCTATACTTCCACCACCGACGGATTGCTTTTGCGTCGTAGACTGCCGAATCTTTCCGGATATGCAGATGTATATGCCAATATGGGTAAAACCGCCAACCGTGGTATAGAATTGACTGTCAACAGCCGCAATATCGATGTCAATGGATTTACATGGAACACAGGTCTTGTATTCTCTTGGAACCACAACGAAATCAAAGATCTCTATGGCGACAAGCAGGACGATCTGGGCAACCGCTGGTTTATCGGTCAGCCTATCGGCGTGATTTATGATTACGAGAAAGTGGGAATCTGGCAGGAAGATGAGATTGAAAGAGGTGATCATCTTAAATGGGACCCGGTGGCTGAACCGGGCGACGTGAAGCTTGCTGACCGCAATGGCGACGGGCAGATCAACGATGACGACCGTTATGTTCAGGGTCAGACTACTCCGAAATGGAATGGTGGTCTTACAAATACATTCAGCTACAAAGGGTTTACACTCAATATATTCCTGAATACTGTGCAGGGGCATAAGCAGTGGAACAGGCTTCTTAGCATTGCTGGTGATGAAATGGGACGTCGCAATCAAACCACTGAGATCGGCTATTGGACTGCTGAAAACCGCAGCAACGAATTCCGTTCTCTCAGCAAGTCATCCAATAAGCATGGTTACGGCTATGCACAGGATGCCTCTTTCTGGCGAATCAAGGATATCACCTTAAGCTATACCTTCCCGGAAAAATGGATGTCTAAAATCGGTATTGACAACTTGATGATGTATGTTTCAGGGCGCAATCTTGTGACCTGGACAAAGTGGACAGGATGGGATCCAGAGACAAGACAGGATCCTCGTGGATCTTCTGAATGGGAAAGCAACTATCCTTTTACCCGCAGCTATGTTTTCGGACTTAATGTCACTTTCTAATGAAAATTAACATGAAACTCAATAGAATATTTTATTCAATCGCTGCCTTATCCTTTCTTGCGACGACAGCTTGTAGCGATTCATATCTTGATGAGAAAATTTACTCATCATATACTCCTGAAACTGTCGATGAAGTTAACGGCAGTCTCCTTGGACTTCATAAAAGAGTAGGCAATATTCTCGGTATTTCCGGTCAGCAGGGTTATTGGGGAATCTGGCAGGATGGAACTGACGTAGGTGCCCCGGGTGATATTCAGGGTGTGGAACGTCCTTTCTATCAATATGGGGAACTTGATTCGGAAAATGCAGGTGTCTCTTTCCTTTGGGAGAAACTGTATCAGATTGTATCCGGAGCTAATGTAATCATTGCCAACAGTTCTTCAGCCACACCTGCTCAAATTGCTGAAGCTCGCTTTTTCCGAGCATGGGCATACGATCAGCTTGTGACAGGGTGGGGTGATGTTCCTTTGCTTACTGAGCCGGTCACTACTCCACGTACAGACTTCACACGCACACCGAAGGCGGAAGTCGACAAGGTTATAGATGAAGATCTTCAGTTTGCTATGGAAAACCTTCCGGAGGTGAATGCCCTTGTGAAGGAGGCTCGTATCAGTAAGGATGCGGCACGTATTCTTGCTGGTCAGGCTTACAACCGTATGGGATATCAATATGGCGATAGCCAATACTACTCCAAGGCTGAACAGGCTTGTACCGCAGTAATAAATTCAGGAAACTATAAGCTCATAAGTGAGCGTTACGGTAAGTTCACTCTTGAGGCTGGTGATTTTTATGCAGACATGTTCCGTTATGGCAATCAACGTCGTTCTCAAGGCAACACAGAGGTGATATGGAATTTCGAACAGGAAAATAATGCCTCTGTTCCAAACGGAACGATCGATAATGCTCAGCATAGACGTAATTGGGTTCCCACGTTCCATAAGCTTTCCGGAATGCAGAATGCTGATTCAATCGGCGGTCGTGGCAACGGACGTCTGCGTCTCAGCAACTATGTGAAGTATTGCATTTATTCCAAGGATGATATACGTAATTCCAATTTCAACATTCGCAGGGTGATGTGGTATAACCGGCCCGGTTGGGAAGGGGCGACCTATTATCTCGACAAGAACGGATATCGTGTCCCCAATGATAATGCCGATGATCCGGATGTTGTTTCTACCGTACAAGCTTCTTATGGCTCACGTGTATATTGTCATGCAGGCGACACTCTCAATGTCTTTTATCCTCACATCACAAAATGGGGTGCATACGACCCTAATGATGACTTTGGCTATGCAATGGTGAAAGATTTCCCAATGATGCGTTTTGCTGAAGCATATCTGCTCAGGGCAGAGGCTCGTGTCCGTCAGAATAATATGACCGGTGCTGCTGAAGATATCAATGTGCTTCGTGACCGGGCATTCAAGTTGGCTCGCCTTGCGGAAAATAACCCCACACTCGGTGCGGTGTCTGCTTCCGAGATGAATATTGATTTCATTCTTGATGAGCGAATTCGTGAACTTGTCGGAGAGGAGAACAGACGTTTCACTCTCATGAGAACCGGTGAACTGACAAACCGTGTAAACATGATGAAACATCCCTCTCTTATAGAGACTGAGCCTACAAAACAGATTTCAGGCTATAATCCGGAAAAGCATGTCCTGCTTCCTATCCCTCTGGCAAATATCCAGCTTAATAAGGATGCTGAACTGACCCAGAATCCGGGATATTGATTCCGGCTTGAAATATCCTGAATTTTTAGGGAATGGGGTGCATCTGGTTTTTTGCCATGGTGCATCCCATTTTATGTTTAAGATCATGATGATTGAATTTTATGCTTTTTTGACAGATTATAATTTATGCAAACAGAGTATTGTTGTTAAATTTGCGATAAAGAATTTTATCTGTTAAAAATTTTTTAATAACTAATCATAACTAACATAAATGAACCATATTTTTAAATCTTTATCGCTTGGAATTGCGGTCGTGTTTGGTGCCTGTGTCTCTGTGGCGGCTCCAAAAAAGGCGCCTGCAGTTAAAGAGGCGACGGAAGTGAGAAACATCATTTCAAAGGTCAATAATTATTGGCAGGCTAACAATAAAGCTGAGGTTAACCCTTTCTGGCATCATGCCGCTTATCATACCGGGAACATGGAGGCGTATCGTCTTACAGGCAATCCGGAATGGCTCGATTATTCTCAGAGATGGGCGGAGCATAACGAATGGAAAGGTGCTAAAAGTGATGACCGAAGTAAATGGAAATATGATTATGGCGAGACTGACGAGCATGTGCTTTTCGGCGACTGGCAGATCTGTTTCCAGACTTATGCCGATCTTTATAATATACTTCCTGACGACAAGAGAATTCGTAGGGCTAAGGAAGTGATGGAATATGAGATGTCTACTCCTAATAATGATTATTGGTGGTGGGCTGACGGTCTGTATATGGTGATGCCGGTCATGACTAAATTATATAAGATCACAGGCAATAATAAATATCTTGACAAGCTTTATGAATATATCACATATTCAGATAGCATAATGTTTGATCCGGATGAAAAACTTTACTATCGTGACGCTAAATACACTTATCCCAAGCATAAAAGTGTAAACGGAAAGAAAGACTTTTGGGCGAGAGGCGACGGTTGGGTGCTTGCCGGGCTTGCAAAAGTGCTTCAGGATCTTCCCTTGGAATATAAATATCGCGGTTTTTTTGAAAATAAATTCAAGGATTTGGCTGCCGCAGTTGTGGAATGCCAGCAGCCTGAAGGATATTGGACCCGCTCCATGCTCGACAAGGATCATGCCCCGGGACCTGAGACTTCCGGAACTGCTTTCTTCACATATGGTCTCCTGTGGGGAATTAACAACGGTTATCTTTCTGATCCTAAATATATGGATGCAGCACGCAAGGGTTGGAATTATCTGAAGACAACGGCTCTTCAGAAAGATGGGAGAGTGGGATATGTGCAGCCGATAGGGGAGAAAGCTATTCCCGGACAGGTTGTGGATGCAAACTCTACAGCCGATTTCGGCGTGGGGGCTTTCCTCCTTGCTGCTTGTGAATATGTAAGGATGCTTGAGGCAAGTCATTCTCAAGACCGTGCTTATTGGGTGGATCTGCTATATAAAATGGCTTATCCGGTGTTGAGCAATATGTCTAAAGGGGAACTTCAGAAGAATATGCTTGTTGAGGTAAGTCCCAATTGGGATGGGAGAAATAAAGGAGTGACCTATATGGAAACTTTTGGCAGACTTATGGCTGGTATCGCTCCTTGGCTCTCTCTGCCCGATGACAATACATCCGAGGGTCAGAAAAGGAAAGAACTTCGCGATATGGCGCTTGCTTCATATAAGAATGCTGTCGATCCTCAAAGCCCTGACTATCTTCTTTGGAGAGGTCATGGACAGGCTCTTGTAGATGCCGCTTATGTGGCTGAAAGTTTCCTACGCGGATACGATGCGCTATGGATGCCGCTTGACGATACTACAAAAAAACGTTATGTCGAGGAGTTTACGCAGCTTCGCCGTGTGGATCCCCCTTACACTAACTGGTTGCTTTTCTCTTCCACTATCGAGAGTTTTCTTGCAAAAGCTGGTGCTCAATGCGATGAATATCGTGTAAATTCTGCTATCAGGAAAACTGAGGAGTGGTATGTAGGTGACGGATGGTATGCCGATGGTCCATCTTTCGCTTATGATTATTATAGCAGTTATGTTTTCCATCCAATGCTTCTTGAAACTCTTCAATCTATGAAAGACGCAGGAAAATACACGCGTATTCACTATAGTAAATACTACGACCGTGCCATTAAGAGAACTCAGAAATTTGCTATTGTTCTTGAAAGAATGATTTCTCCTGAAGGTACATTCCCGGTATTCGGTAGGTCGATCCCTTACCGCATGGCAACTCTTCAACCTCTTGCCTTGATGGCTTGGTATGAAAAATTGCCTTCCGGACTCAGCAACGGTCAGGTACGTTCTGCTCTCACATCCGTCATGAAAAGAATGTTTGATGGAAAAGAAAACTTCAATGAAAAAGGTTTCCTTACCATCGGGTTTGCAGGCAGACAGCCTAATATTGCAGACTGGTATACCAACAATGGTTCGCTATACATGACATCTCTTTCGTTCCTCCCTCTTGGATTGCCTGCAACTCATCCCTTCTGGACAGATGCTCCTCTGGCTTGGACTAACAAGAAAGCGTGGGGTGGCGAGCCCTTCCCTAAAGACCATCATTGGGGAGACGGTGAAAAAATCCACGATCTTTTCTAAGAAAATAGAATATTGGCTTCTATGAATGGCGACTCTCGGAATGGCTCGAAGTCGCCATTTTTTATTGAGTTGGCAATATAATCTGGATTGACAGCCCTTTGCCTGGAAGATTATGCATGCGGATGTCGCCTCCGTGCATCCTAACTATCTGGCGGCTTAGGAACAAACCTATGCCGCTGCCGTTTTTCTTTGTTGTCAAAAATGGTTGGAATGGATTTTCTGCGATTTCTTGGGGTAGACCTTTCCCGTTGTCTGTAATGGTGATAATACTCCCGCCTGCAGATCTTGTAGCAGTTACGATTACTTTTGGCTCAGGATTATCCATGGCTGCCTCTAAAGAATTTTTGATAAGATTGACCATAACCTGAGACATCAGACTTTCGTCAATGAATAGGTTTGTTCCCGCTCCTATATTATATTCCACAATTCCTTGATGTGAGAATATCGTTTCCTCCACACATGAGATCGATTTTTGAAGTTTATGTAAGAATCCGGCAGCGTCTACCTGCTTTTGTTCGGGAGGCGGTAAATGGGTGAGGGCATGATAAGAATCGAGAAATCTCTTGATTCCTTCACTTTGATTTCTGATAATCTCCATAGCTTCCGTTCTCTCCGTTTCCCCATAATTGCCTGGATTTTCATGCAGGTCAGTCGACAAGGCAACGATAGGTGCTATAGCGTTTCGCATCTCATGGGTCATAACCTTTAGAATTCGGTCGTAATAAAGCTTCCTCGTTTCAAGTTCTCTTTTATTTCCTATATACATGGATGTGATACGGTTCATGCTTTTCGACATTTCATTTAGCTCCGTGTCATTAGTGTCAGCCTCGAATCTCATGCTTGTGTCGTTCATCTCCAGACCTCTCACAAATGATGACATTGAATTGATCAGTTTGCTGAGTAACGATTGGTTTATTAGGATTAAGACGGGTATTATAAATGAAATTAATATCCCCAACGCAATATTGTGATTTGAGAATAATAAAGTAGCACATGCCGAAACAACGGCAATTGCTAACAGGGTCAGAATTATTTTAAGTTTGAAATGTTTCACTTCTTTTTGAGCATATTATATAGTGTTTGTCGGTTGACTCCTAATTTTTCTGATGCCGCTGAGAGGTTGCCCCCGCATATATCTATCACATGCTTGATATGCGACATTTTAAGTTCATCAAGAGTCATGTCGTTTTGGAGCTTCTCTTTTTCTTCAATTTTGCGTGCATTTGCCATAGATTCGCGCTGCACATGTTTTTCCCGGTTTTTATCAATGGCATGATGAAGTTTGTCAATCAGATCTTTATTGTCCCAAGGTTTGGTTACAAAATCTTCGGCGCCGTTTTTCATGGCTTCCACCGCGAGAGGGACATCTCCGAAAGCTGTTATAAGCACAACGGCAGGGGCATCCTCCCTCCCTTTTATATGTGATAACCAGAAAAGACCTTCACTGCCGTCAAGATGAGTATTGTCGAAATTCATGTCAAGGAGCACGGCATCCACTTTCCCGGCATTGAGAATAGCGGGGATAAGTTTAGGATCGCCGACAGTGGCGACTTCATCAAATTCTTTTGCAAGAAGCAGCTTAAGAGTGGTTCTGACAGCCGCGTTATCATCAATAATCAGTAATTTCATAAGCGATATTCCTTATGCATGAAACAACATCT
Organism: uncultured Muribaculaceae bacterium; assembly: GCA_910583795.1. Taxonomy (GTDB): domain Bacteria; phylum Bacteroidota; class Bacteroidia; order Bacteroidales; family Muribaculaceae; genus Lepagella. The sequence continues at coordinate 3,206 of CAJTZQ010000090.1, read as the reverse complement.
TTAATTTTATTCACATTCCGTAAAAAGTTTAATTCAGTTCAATAGGCTCGTTGAGTCTGATACCTCTACTTGAAAGATCTTTCTCAAGATTATAAGGCATATAATTGTCGTCCAGAACCGTACCGTCACGATCGATCAGTATATATCGGGGTATGCCGTTGAAGTTAAAAAGATCCCTCAGCCGGTTAAAGTCGGATTGATCTAATCGGTGAGACTCTTCACCGTTAAGGTATTGGTCTACATATTTGTTGTAGGCGGTTTCAGGCGATTCATCTTTGCCGGTAATAAAAATATATTTAAAATGAGGATGGTCGAGGTTCGCCTCACGTTTCTTTAATGTATTTTCAATATTAGCGCGACATGGACCGCAACTTATTGCCCACATATCTAAAAGAAGCACTTTCCCTTCATGTGGCTTGATAATATCTTTGATAATACGTCCGCGTTTGTCATCCGGAATCTTATAACCTTTGGCTTTTGACATTCCGTTGTCAAAATAGTCTTTCAAGTTGTTGAAGATATAAGGGTTGTCAAGGATCACACTGTCTCTAAGTGCATTCATTATTGCACTCACGTAATCCATTGAAGTATTCCGGAAATCCGTATGCCCGAAATTGCAGATTTTTGCGGTTGATGTAAGTTGAAGAACTAATGGAGAATAATCCAGCTCGAAATATTTTTTCGCAGCATTCATGTTGTTCGATATACTAAACATTTGGCATGCTGCCTCATCTGCTCCATACTTATCCTTTGTGTTATACCATTTTGATATTTCTTCTTCTGTAATTCCGTTGTTTTTAGCTTTTTTATTGAGATTGTCATATTTGTTGAGCAAGTTGAGATAGTCATCCTGGCTCATTACTATTTTCTTTCCGGCATTTTTGCTTAACCAGTCTGATAATTTCATTTCCTCATCTGTGAACTCAACACCCTTTTTTTGAAGTAATTTTAAGCCGTTAACTGAAGGGATCGTATTTAAGACACCGTCGAATGCTCCGTATTTCTTAAACATATCGCTGAATGCAATCCTGTTAATGATTATGGCTATATTTGAGTTTGCAAGAAACCATGGATCGTTTTCCCTAAAAATTTCTCCTGGTTCATTGTAAAATTCGGCAGGAATCGGAAGAATGGAATCTGTCTTTTCCCCCGGTCCTAAACTATCGTTATGATACATCTCAAAGTCCATTAATTGGCATATAAGTGCTCCTTTTATCTCATTTCGCATGAGGTTTGCAGAGTGATTGCTGATATTATTTCCAATGATGAAATCTTCGAGTCTTACAGATGTTTCATGATATGCCTTTTTATATTTTGACAGGATATCCATCGGATTGTCTTTTTTGACATTATTGAAATCCAGCATGTCGGGAAGCTTGGGAGCATTGTGCAATTCGTTGTTGATTGATCCGAGTTGGTCTCCGAATAATATTTTTTGTAGTCGTGTGGATATTTGAAATTGAAGAATATCCTCCCAATCGGCGTAAATCGCTAAATTGCGGTTGGGTTCGAGATATACATTATAGAATGCTTCGGAACCATATGCCATAAGATAAAGTCCGGGATTGGATAAGCATATTGTCTTGTCAAAAGTTCCGTCATCATTAATTTCTACCGACTCCATGCGGCTTGAGCCTGTGGTGATATCATTTATGTAAAATAGAATATTGTTGATGCCACATTTTGGTGAGTAGCCGTTTATTAAACCATGAATATGGCTTTTACCGGACTCAAAGAAATTTGATGGTATTCCCGGATATATTTCTGAATTTTCTCTAATCCAATTCTTCGGTGTAAATGTGTTTGTTTTTTCTATCTTTTCATTGTCAAGTCTCAATCCTGCCACTTTCCAATTCCCCTCGATAAAATCGACCGCTTTCACATTGTCTGGAATGTAAGGGAACCGAAGAGTTATGTCATGCTCTCCTGATTCGGGCATCCAGAACTGTTCACCTATTTCGATCCCTTCAGATCCTTTTACTAAATAACTTATATTGGTAAGCGGATCTACGAGTGAGGCTATGCTGTCTATTTTAACCCACCAGTTGGGTTTATACTTAAGACGTACGTGAAGAAGCGTAGACTCATCGTTCCTCTCAATAGATTTCACATTGAAAATAGATGTTGTCCGATATTCATAATCCGGATTGTATATTGTTATAACTTCTGATGCCAATGAAGCTACAACGCATAGAATAATCGTCAATACTAATATAATATGTTTCATGATCTTAAGAAATTATAGACTTCTTGAACTTTTATGGTATATATAAGTAAACATACTCTTAGGCGCTTAAATGCTTATATTGTTATTTCTATCACATTCCCTTCCGCATCAAGCATGGCACTCTCATAGTATCCATCTCCCGTTACTCTCGGACCGTCAAGATGGATGTATCCATCGTCATTCAGACGCTTGGTTATCTCATCAACCTTTCTCTTGCTGCCGACTGAGATGGAGATATGGGCATAACCATAATTGTTTGTTCTATCAATGAGTATGTTGAGATCAGGTTTTGTCATTATCTCCAATGTCGTTCCGTCATCAAAAGATAACAGATAGCTTGAAAACGATTTTCGTGGATTATGATACTTTTCGCCGGACTTGGCATCGAAATACTTTTCAAAGAAATGTTTAGCTTCTTCTATGTCTCTGACGTATACACCAATATGATTCAGATGTGCCATATTATTATGCGATTTTGCTCTTTAGGATATTTTGGTAAAAAACCTATGCAAAAATACCAAAAAGCTTCTATTATATCTAATAATTTACAATAAAAATGAATAGCTTTTAAAAATACCAGCTAATTCTCGCTAATTTGAATAAACCTTTATGGTTCTTTTCTAATTTCGTTGAAAAATAAGAATAAATGAATCATCAGCTAAATCCGTGTCATGATGGTTCTGTGCCCGAGCTTTAGCGAGGGAGCTTGTCTGCTTATAGCGTAATATCCCTCTATTAATAATGATGATTTTTCAACCAATGTGGGTAAGAACCACCTTTATCAGGAAATCTAATAGCACGGTGACGAATCTTAAATTGCAGTATTACGTAATTATACCTGCAATTTGAAATTTTGTATTAGGTTTTAATTATTTTTTTGTTCAGAATGGTATATTTTTAATAATAAATTGGTAAATTTGCAAAGTGAAGTTACGAAAAGAGTGTAATTTATTGGAAATGAGCGTAGGTTAATTGCTCT